>NZ_JBQCIT010000011.1:0-68896 GCF_051953455.1 Parafilimonas sp.
AAGATGCTGCCGCCGTAGCACCTTATGGCGTTGCCGGGGCTAATGGAGTAATATTGGTGACTACCAAACGCGGTACGAGCGGCAAACCGCAATTAACCTATAATGGTTATTATGGCTGGCAAAATCCTGCGCAGTTGCCAAACATGGTAAACTCTTATGAATATGCTTCATTGCGTAATGCGGCCAATGCCAATGAGAATACGGGACCTGTTTACGGTGATTATGCACTGCAAAAATTTAAAGATGGTTCCGACCCGGATTTATATCCTGTAAATGACCCGTTGCATACGCTTATTAATAAGAATGCACCCATGATGTCGCATAACCTTTCTGTATCGGGTGGAACAGATAAAGTGAAATTTTTTGGAGCGCTTGGATTTTTAACACAGGATGGCATGTGGGGGCCCACTAATTTTAAAAGGTATAATCTTACATCGAATGTTGACATACAGGTTACCAACAGCACAAAGCTGGGCATTGGTTTAAACGGAAGGGTAGAAGACAGAAACTTTCCAGGTATTTCTGCAGGCAGCATATTTTACCAGGTGTATCGCACACCACCGGTAGCGCCTGTATTATTCTCTAATGGTTTGTGGGGTTCTTATATTGGCCGCACTGCTTATGGAAATATATACAGCAGTGGTTACACCAAAGACCTGCGGCAAATTATGTTAACACAAATAAGCCTTGAACAACAGCTACCGGTAAAAGGCCTGAGTTTAAAAGCTGTATTTAGTTATGACTATAATGATCCCGATGGCCGCACTCAAAAAACCTGGTTAACACCTATACCTTATTATGCTGTTACTGATACAACTACCAGTCCATATACAATTTCACAGATTGGTTCTGATGGCCCGCAGAAACCTTCTTATGAAGTTTATAACAGCCAGGTACAGGCACTTACTTACCAGGGATATATCAACTATAATAATAGTTTTGGCAAAAGCAATATAGGTGCAACCGTAGTATTAGAAGTACGTAATACCAGGTTCTCCAATTTTGGTGCAAAGCGTGTAAACTTTAATGTAAACATTCCTGAATTAAACAACGGCAGTTCCAATGCCAATGATATTACCAACTACGGTTCATCAAGCGAACTAAAGCAAAGGGGCGCTATCTTCAGGCTTGCCTATAGTTTTGATGATAAATATTTGTTTGAAGCCTCCGGGCGTTACGATGGGCATTTTGTGTTTGCGCCCGGCAAGCGTTATCAATTATTTCCGGCGTTTTCTGCAGGATGGCGCGTTTCAGAAGAGAAATTTATGCAGGGGATTTCCTGGCTGGATAATCTGAAAATACGTGGTTCTTATGGCGAAAGTGGTGCGTTGCCGTATGCTACTAATGGAAACCTGCTGCCTTTTCAATATTTAAGCGCTTATTCATTAATTGGAAACAGCGGCATATTTGGCGGCGCGGTATCACAGGGTGTAAGAGAAGCCTCACCGGCTAACCCTGCCATAACCTGGGAAAAGGCAAAGAAGACAGACATTGGTTTTGAACTATCAATTTTTAAAGGCTTATTCAGCCTTGAAGCAGATTATTTCTTTGAAAAAAGAAATGATATTCTAATTGCCAATCAAAACCAGGTGCCGGCAGAATATGGTATCGGTTTGCCGCAAACCAACTCTGCTGCTGTCAGCAATCATGGATTTGATTTATCAGTTAGTTCTGTTTATAACATAACACCTGATTTACGCATCGGCATAACTGCCAATGCTACTTATGCAAAAAACAAATATGTGCAGATATATGAACTGGCTGCAACGTATGACAATCCTAACAGAAGACAAACCGGTCGGCCAATCAACACTTATTATGGTTATCATGCTTTAGGATTGTTCCAGGAAAGTGACGATAAGAATAAAGATGGCATCATAGATCAAAGTGAATATCCTGTAACACAATTTTCAACGTTGCGTCCCGGTGAAATTAAATTTGAAGACGTAAACGGCGATAATGTTATTGATAATAATGATTTGAAAGCAATGGGTAACCCGCCTATCCCGCAATTGATCTATGGCTTTTCACCATCTGTCTCATACAAAGGTTTTGATTTGAATGTATTGTTCCAGGGCGCTGGTGCAGGAAGTTTTTATCTGAGCGGACAGGCAGCCTGGCCTTTTGAAAATGGTGCATCGGCGCTGGCTGCCAACCTGGATTACTGGACGCCTGAAAATACAGACGCACGTTATCCGGTCATACTTCCGCAACCAAGTGCAAACACAAGGCAAACCTCTGACTGGTGGTTACGTAAAATAAATTACCTGCGTCTTAAATCTGCAGAAATAGGTTATACAATTCCGCCAAACGTTATGTCAAGATTAAAACTGCAAATGATAAGGATATATGCATCGGGCCAAAATTTAATTACATGGTCAAAGGAGATGAAAGACTTTGATCCGGAAGCCAGCAATTCCGGTGGCGAGTTTTATCCGCAACAAAAGGTAATAACAGTAGGCCTGAACATTACTTTCTAATTTTTAAATTTCTGCTATATGATAAATAAAATTGTAAGAACATCAATATATCTCTCCTTATCTGCATTTATAATTTTTTTGCAAGCCTGCAGCGATAAAGTGCTGGATGTTACGCCCACGGATCGTTTAACAGATGCAAACGTGTGGACAGACCAGGGTACTGCAGATCTTTTCTTGAATGATATTTATACGGGCCTGCCGGATGGCAATAACTGGTATGATCCCATCGAAAACTGGTCAGACAATTCCATCTGCGGTTTCCCGTGGCCAAATTCGAGACAGAATATCCAGCAAAGCCTTCAGTCGCCTGCCAATGCAGGTTTTTCAGGCGATGTATCAAATTTTTTAGACTGGACTGTTCAATATACCAACATCAGGAAATGCAATGTTTTTATTAGTAAAGTAACAGCTTCCGCTTTTGCAGATGATTTTAAAACGGAGAAGATAGCAGAAGCAAGGGTGCTAAGGGCCTATTTCTACCAGGTTCTCTGGATGACGTATGGTGGCGTGCCCATCATTACAGAGGTATTGAATGCTGATACGCAGGGTGATTCTATATTTTATGCAAGAAATACATCGGATGAAACCTTGCAGTTTATTACATCAGAATGCGGTGAAGCCTATAATGATTTGCCCGATATGCCTGCTTCCGGTAAAGTGGGCAAAGGCGCAGCCATGGCATTAAAAGGCTGGTGCGAATTATTTGCAGGCAAATTTGCAGATGCTGCTGCCAGCAATAAAAAAATAATAGATGAGTTAGGATATGAATTAGATCCGGATTATGCTAAATTGTTTTTAACCAAAGGTGCTGAAAGCAAGGAAGCTATTTTTTACAGGGAATACAGTCCGCCGGGCCAAGGCAAAGGAGCCAATCTTGATGGTACGGTAGGCCCAACGTTTACTGCAGGCGGCGCCGAAACAAGCTGGGGCGGCGTTGACCCGACGCAGGAACTGGTGGATGATTATGCTATGGACAATGGTAAAGTTATCACCGATCCCACTTCAGGATATGATCCTACACATCCTTATGAACACAGGGAGCAACGTTTTTATCAAAGCATTGTGCACGATGGAGATTTCTTTTATAATGATACCATTTTTACAAGGGTTGGCGTAGGAAGCAAAAATGAAATTGATCTGACTGACAGGGATGATGCCGGACAAACAGGTTATTATGTCCGCAAACGTCTCGACGATAAAACACTGGTACTTGGCGCTGCCAACTGGAGTGGTTATACAAGCTATCAAAACTATATCATCTTTAGGTTTGGCGAAGTGCTGCTGAATTATGCCGAAGCGCAAAATGAAGTGGCCGGCCCTGATCAATCTGTATATGATGCAATAAATAAAATAAGAGAAAGATCTGCATTACCTGATTTGCCGGCTGGCTTAAGCAAAGATGAAATGCGTACAGCCATTCGCCGCGAAAGAAGAGTGGAGCTTGCTTTTGAAGACAAGCGTTTTTGGGATTTGATTCGCTGGCGCATCGCCGAAGTTAATCTCAACAAGCCTTTGCATGGCGTTTCCATTACTGTTGGTGCCGGTGGTGCACTTCAGTACAATTACATTCCGGCAAGGGGCGGCGACAGGAAATTTTATGCAGCTAAAAATTATCTTTTCCCGATACCTCAATCTGTAATTGATAAAAACAGTAAGCTTACCCAAAATCCTGGTTATTGATTTGTTTAAATACAAGCAGTTGTTTTTAAGTTTGAGAAATTCTTTGTTGCATAACAAAGAATTTCTTTTTTAACGAATATTTGCTGATGAAACGTAAGCTATTTAATTACAGTATTCATTATTTTAAGTTAATGAGAGTTTAAAACAAGTTGTTTGAAATGTTTCTATGAAAGTAAAAAAGGTTGTAAAACATAAAAACTCTCTCAACGTCATTTCGACGAAGGAGAAATCTCTTAAATTATTTTGGAGTTTAAACTCACGTAGAGATGTCTCTCTATCGTTCGACATGACGAGCCAGGCCTCTGCTTCATTAGAAAATATTTTCATTCTTCAAGTCTTATCCAGAACTTATTTTAAATTATTGCTGATGCTAATTGTTGTAATAACTAATATTAGCTGCAACACAAAAAAAGAAAAAGCGCAAAACGTTCAACCACTGTTCACATTACTTCCGCCATCGCAAACAAACATTACTTTCTCTAATACTTTAACAGAAGGGTTAAACACTAATGTTTTAATGTATGAATATTTTTTTAACGGTGGGGGCGTGGCTGTTGGTGATGTAAACGGAGATGGATTACAGGATGTTTATTTCAGTGCAAATATGGCAGAGAATGTGCTGTACCTGAACAAAGGCAATATGCAGTTTGAAGATATTACGAGTATCGCAGGTGTAACGGGAAGGCCGGGCCCATGGAAGACAGGCGTTACAATGGCTGATGTAAATGGTGATAGAAGAATTGACTTATTTGTTTGCTATTCGGGCAAGATAAATGGCATGAAAAGAATACCTCAGCTACTTATTAATGAAGGAAATGATAACAATGGCATTCCGCATTTTAAAGATGAAACAAAAGCATACGGCCTGAACGATTCAATGTTTTGTAACCAGGCTTATTTTTTTGACTATGATAAAGACGGCGACTTAGATGCGTTGTTCATTAATCATAACCCAAAACGATTCAGCAATCTTAATGACTCTTCGATACATGAATATATCAACACACATAGTAGTGAAACCGGCACAAGATTGTTTAAAAACAATCACAATCATTTTGATGATGTAACTGAAACTGCAGGCATCACCAACAGTATTTTAAGTTATAATCTTGCGGCCGGTATAGCTGATGTTAATAATGATGGCTGGCCGGATATTTATATTTCAAATGATTATCTCGTGCCGGATTACCTGTATATCAATAATGGTAACGGAACATTTTCAGATAAATTAAGCGAAGCAATGCAGCATACTTCATTGTCTTCTATGGGTAACGATATAGCTGATGTAAATAATGATGGCCTTCCGGATATTTTTACGCTGGATATGTTGCCCGAAGATAATCACCGCCAGAAAATATTATTTGGCCAGGATGATTATACAACATTTGATATGAATATACGGGCAGGTTTTCACCGGCAGTATATGCGCAATATGCTCCAGCTAAACAATGGCGATGGAAGCTTTAGTGAAATAGGACAATTGGCCGGTATTTCAAACACCGACTGGAGCTGGGCGCCGCTGTTTGCAGATTATGATAATGATGGATGGAAAGATCTTTTTATCACCAATGGTTATTTACGAGATTATACAAACATGGATTTTTTAACGTACATGGGCAACCAGTTAAAAAGTTTACAGAATGGTGTTCGCCGCGAACAATTATTTGAGATTTTGCAGCACATGCCTTCTTCGGATATAAAAAATTATCTTTTTAAAAATAACCAGGATCTTTCATTCAGCAACATGAATGATGCATGGGGAATAGACAGTTTTTCAAACAGTAATGGTGCTGCTTATGCGGACCTGGATAATGACGGCGACCTGGATTTGATAGTAAACAACGTTAATAGACCTGCTTTTATATATCGCAATGAATCCAATCCGCAACTGCATCATTTTATCGAATTAAAACTTAATGGAAACGGTAATAATACGCAGGGATTAGGAGCAAAAGTCTATTTATTCAGCAATGGAAAACAACAATACCAGGAGCAGATGATCGCAAGAGGATTCCAGTCTTCCGTAACGCCTGTAATGCACTTTGGGCTTGGAAAAGACAGCAGTATTGATTCGTTGAAAATAGTATGGCAGAGCGGTGAAATGCAGGTATTAAAAAATGTAAAATCAAACCAATTTATAACACTGGATGAAAAAAATGCCACGCTGCCATACATAACACCGCCTTCGCCAAAGCCTTTCTTTGAGGCCATACAATCACCCATTGTTTTTAATGACAGTTTAAAAGATATGAATGATTTTAGCAGGCAGCCTTTATTGGTTAACCCGCTATCTCATGCAGGCCATTGCATTATAAAAGGTGATGCAAACGGCGACAAACTGGAAGATATATATGTTGGCGGAAGCAACGGTAAAGCAGGCTGTTTGTATATTCAACAGGCAAATGGTACGTTTGTTCAAAAACATGAAGCATCGTTTGAGCGTGATAAAGCCAGTGAAGATGCTGATGGATTATTTTTCGATGCTGATAATGATGGATTTAATGACTTATATATAGTAAGCGGCGGCTATAATAATTACCAACCCGGTGATAGTTTGCTGCAGGACAGGCTTTATATAAACGATGGAAAAGGCAACTTCATAAAAAATAATAACGCCTTGCCGCTGATGCATGTAAGCAAAAGCTGTGTTCGCATGGCAGATGTAAACGGTGATAGATTCCCCGATCTTTTTATAGGTGGAAGGGTAATCTCCGGTCAATATCCGCTTACCCCGCAAAGCTATCTTTTGATTAACGATGGCAAGGGGCATTTTACCGACGCAACTTCATCTGTTGCTCCTTTCCTTCAGCATATCGGAATGGTAACAGATGCTGCATGGCTGGATTTAAATAATGATAACAGGCCTGATTTAATAGTAGCGGGCGAATGGATGCCGGTAAGCGTTTTCATCAATAGTAATGGCAAACTGGAAAATCAAACAAAAAAGTATTTTGACAAAGATTATAGCGGTTGGTGGAATAAAATTGAAGTAGCGGATTTGAACAAAGATGGCAAAGATGATTTGGTAATCAGCAATTTCGGTTTGAATGCACAATGCAAGGCAAGTGATGAAGAACCTGTTGAAATGTATTATAAAGACTTTGATGCAAACGGCATAATCGAACCGGTGCTTTGTTATTACATACAAGGCAAAAGCTATCCTTTCTTATCAAAGGATGAAGCTGTAAGTCAAATAAGCGGACTGGCTAAAAAATATCCAACTTATAAATCTTATGCTGATGCAACATTGCAGGATATTTTTTCAAGTGAACAGCTAAAAGATGCAGGCCATTTAAGCGCCAACACATTAACTACAGCCTGCTTTATCCGGCAACCCGATGGCCGGTTTCAAAGAAAAGCCCTGCCACAGGAAGCGCAGTTTTCACCTGTGTTCACCATCACAGCAATTGACTATAACAGAGATGGCAATGAAGATCTATTACTGTGCGGAAATATCAATAATACCCGTTTACGTTTTGGTAATTATGATGCTAATTATGGTATTTTACTAAAGGGCGATGGTAATGGAAATTTTTCCTATATAAAACAGGAGCAATCAGGATTTCAAATACGCGGCGATGTACGATCTGTCATACACATAAACAATACATTGCTTTTTGGTGTTTCTCAAAAAGGCATTGAAGCTTATAAAATGAAATGATTGTATGAGTCAAAGCCGGGCGATAATATTTTTTACAGTAAAGATCTTTGAGTTATGCAAAGAGATTTGGGGTTTCGTTTCCTGATGATACCGGTCATATATTGAGCGCAACGAAAAGCTTTAAGTCCGTCTATCCATACATTACTATAAAATGGATATTCTTGTGATATTAATAAATTGAGATTGGCTATTCGCTAAAATTTGCAATAGCTTTTTCATTTTATTGTAGTTAGGTGTGTCATTTTATGTTGTTTGTAGCATTAAGGCATTGATGAAGACATGGCAATAGCACTTCGGTTAGCCTGGCAAAGGCTTAATTGAAAGACCGTTGAAGTTAAAGAATAATGATTAACGTGTGATAATCTGCTAAACGAAAGCTGAATATGATTGGAGCCAATGTTTATACTATCTGCCATGCTATTGAAACGGGCAGTTGCATGCTATGCTTGTCTAACTTTTTCGTATATCTTCAATTTCGTTTTTAATAAAAGCCGCACAGGCTTCGTTACCATTTGAGAATGTAAGTGCCTCCTGCTTTTTTTTATAGGGATAATAGTAGACGCTATATTTTTCACCAGATTTTTCAAAAACCCAACCTTTACCTGTTCTTTTATTTTCCGACCAGGTTAGCCAATCTGTAACAACTTCCGGTTGTTTATTTATTGCATTTAAAATGTCAAGATTGGTTATTTGATTGTTGCATTTAAAATAACCACTTTGTTTCAAGATTTCAAAGCTTGATATATTTCGATTATGATAAAGCCTTGGCAGAAAAATAATTTCTTGCAGCAGCTTACCTTTGTCTTCAATCTTATTTTGATTCTTGTGAAGGTATGATTGCAATAAAGCACGAATGTTTAGCCTCATATTGCTTTTACGTCATTAGAGATTTCCAATTATATTGTCGGTTGTCGGCTAAGATATCTGCAACATTTGAAACAACTAAGTTGATATGATTAAGTTTCATTGTCTATCACATTACATGGTTACCGTCATAGCGGAGATAATGTAAATACCATTGCATTAATGCAGTGAAGCCCCCCAGGTATCGCTCTATTTAAGCAGCCGTTTTTTAAGTTATTTCCCAATCCTCTATGTCTCCCTTTATAATTTTAAAAATCGGATGCTGGTCAATCTGTTCAGGATTGGTCAATCTCTCAAATTTATCTTTATCCCGAATCTTTAGCTTATTGAGCAGATGTGCAATTTCATATTTGATTTGCCCGGTTGTTACACGCATAACTGAAGACTCAAAATTCCAGTCAATTTTTTCTTTGTCAAATTTGTAATTCCTCGCCAATGCTTCATTATAAACAGTTGCCAGATATTGATTGATGCTGTCAACCGGCTTATCAGTCCGTTTGAAGCGGTTAAGTTGAGGATGATTGCGATAGCCTTTGGTTTTACCTTCAAGAACGTGTTTGGCAAGAAGTGTTTCACGCCAAAGCGCCGCAAGCCCTTTTGTATCTAAATACTTTGGATGAATTGACCAGATTCTCATTTGTCTTCTTCAGTTATAGATTTTAGTAAAACATTTTTAGAATTTGGAGCCGGCAAAAATAAAACCTGAAACTGTAATTTTCTTTGCAGGCGCAGTGTTCATGGGCGGTTAGTTGAAATAATTTGTGCCTGTTCTTGTATCAATAAATGCAGTATCAAAAAGACAAGCGTGATTATGAATTTCATGCTGCAATATTATAGCTGTCAACGAATTAGCCATTGGCGGTGTGGGGCAGTAGGAATCCGTCAGCTAAATATAGCACAAAAGCTCAATAGTAATAATACTGTTGAGCTTTTGACATCAGGCCGCTGTATTGCCAATACCTTATTTGCAGCGCTTTTATGAATACACTTTCAATATTTTCCCATTTACTGCACCCTCAATGCTTAATATATAAGCGTTTACCACTTTTTTCATTGGGGCAAGGTTATACCCGGGAAATAAATTGCCATACTTTTCAAAGCTGTCTTCAACAAGCCCGGGGCTTACTGCATTAATTCTTACGTCGTTTTTTAATTCCTGTGCAGAAGCCAGCACAAAACTATTAATGGCCCCATTAATCGTTGCAACGGCTGTTCCATTTTTTGCAGGCTGTTCTGCGGCAATACCGGATGTAAGGGTAAAAGACCCTTCCTTTGAAATAAATCTTTTCCCTATGAGCACAAGGTTCATTTGGCCCAGCATTTTTCCTTTTATGCCGGGCATCAAATCCTCTTCCGTCATTGTATGGTAGTCGCCATAAAATCCTGTTCCTGCCGTGCATACACAAGCATCTATTTGTTTGAGTTCCTCAAACATTTTCACGATTGAATTTTTGTCTGAAATATCAACGGTCATATCTCCGCTGTTTCTGCCTGCAGTAATAACTTCATGTTTCGCCTTTAGGGCTGCTGCAATTTTTCTTCCAATGGTTCCGGAACCGCCTACGATTAAAATTTTCATACTACTTTATTTTATGCAAAACTATAGTGCGAAGTAGTGCAGGTGTTAATAGGAAAAGTCCATTCCTTTTAACTATTGGCTCTAAATGCAGTGGGTGTTAAATTGTATGTTCTTTTAAAAAGCCTTGTAAAATAAGAAAGGCTTTCAAAGCCGCAATTTTCAGAAATTTCAGAAACACTGTCGTTTGTATTTTTTAAAAGCAGGCAGGCGTGTTCCAAACGCTTTTGATTAATCCATTTTGCCGGTGAGGTATGGTAAATTGAAGCAAAATCTCTTTTAAATGTAGATAAACTTCTGTTTGTAAGGTTGGCATAATCGTTAAGAGACAATCGTTGAAATAAATATTTTTCCATTACATACATTATATTTTCCGTAGCAGTGGATATGATGGAATCCCAAAAAGGAGTGCTTTGTGAAGCCGGTATGGTTTTAAGAATGTACAGTAGAATTTCCTTTTGTTTAAGCAACAGTATCCCTTTATCCTTCAGTGCATGCTGTGTAAAGTACTGGATCAATTGGCTTTTGTAGGTATCTATAATTGAATTGGTATTTATTTTCAAAAATGGAATGTTAGAGAATTTAGAAGTTTTTACTTTGTATTCGGCAATTACTTCCTGCAATATTTTTTGATTCAGGAATAGCAGGATGGCTTCAAATTGTTGTTCTTCTTCAAAATATTCAGCCATCGCATAAATTCCTTTCTTTAAGAAAATAATTTCCTGCGGCGTAACTTTAATAGTTTCATTTTCTATATATAAATGTTTATATCCCTTTAATACGAAAGCCAGCATATTTTCTGTGAGAAAGATTTTTTTTAAAGTTGATTTATGCTCGATTTTATGTTTGGCAAAAAAGGTGTTTTCAATAATAAGAAAGGAGTCGTCATGGGTGTCAAGCTGAGTTGGGGGAAAATGATAAATCATCGCGTTGAGATTATTTTGCAGCATTATAAGTTGAAGTATGTGATAAATTTGATTAATGAACAAAGGCGGAGAATATATTCGACGTTCGCCCTATTACCGATGCAATATTAGTGGAAGTTTATGTCTGCAATTCTATCCTTATCTGCTTCGTAATCTTCATCTTCATTTTTCATAGTACATTATTCCGGATTTAATTATTTAAGATATTTTTTGCGTTTTGCATTTTAATATTTTAATTTGTTGCTACTAACTATTCGTGAAGAAGTTTGCAACCATATTATTACTACTGCTTTTAGCATTCAATTTTGTTGGCTACCGCTTATTATTTGCCTTCCTGGAAGAGAAGGCTAACCATACAATTGTAGCACAGATTGATAGAGAAGCTTATAATGATGCAGACCTTATTACGCTAACCGTTCCGCTCTCCATGCCTTACATACAGGATTCAAAGGATTTTGAAAGAAAGGATGGTGAGATAACGCTTAACGGTAAAATATATCACTACGTAAAGCAAAAAATTTCACAGGGCAACCTTGTTTTAATGTGTCTTCCTGATAATGAAAAAACACATTTAAAATCGGCAAAAGACGATTTCTTCAAACTTGCCAACGAACTGCAAAGCAATAATACCGCTTCAAAGAAAGCCGGCGATCATAGCCAGGTTGTAAAATTCGCTGTAAGCGATTATGAAGAAATGCAAACCAGCATTTCCATATTTGCATTTGCATCGGAAACAAAATTATTCCCATCTTATTTTAATTACGCCTTACTAAAAGGCGCAGGCGCCGCGCCTGAACAGCCTCCCGAAGCTTAATTGTCTTCAATTTTTGTTGCAATAGCTTAAAGGCATTGCTTGTATTACAATACGGCAGGTAACTGCCGCATGCTTGTACATTTCATTTTCAATAAACGAACAACTAACTATTAATTGCAACCTCATGAAGCGTAACCTGCTTACATGTTTACTGTTATTGGCTATTCAGTTTATGGCCAATGCCCAAACTGATATTGACGGCCTTATGATGGCTAAAAACAATTTTTGTGTCGGCCCTGTTTACAGCCATAGCAGCTGGAAAAATTATTGGGAGGGCACTTTAAAAAGAGATAACGACAACATTGGCACTTTCAACTCCAATATGTTTGCCCTTATGGGTAATTATGGAATTTCCGACAGGCTGAATGTATTATTTGGCGTGCCTTATATAAAAAATAAGGTAACTGCCGGAACACTGCACAAAGACGCCGGCATACAGGATCTTTCTTTATGGCTTAAATGGATGCCTGTAGAAAAAAAACTTGGTTCCCGTTCCGTATTCTCTGTTTATACACTTGGCGGTTTTTCTACGCCTTTAACCAATTACCAGGCAGATTACCTGCCCATTGCCATTGGCCTGCACAGCACTAATTTTTCCGGCCGGTTAATGGTTGACTATCAAAACAAAGATTTCTTTGCAACGGCTTCCGGCACTTATCAATACAGGAACAATATTCATATTGACCGCACATCTTATTACACCGATGAAATGCATATTTCCAATGAAGTGGAAATGCCTGATATGGCAAGCTACAATGTAAGAACAGGCATAAGAACTTTCAGGATAGTTGCAGAGGCTTTCTTTCAGCAAAACTATACTTTAGGTGGTTTTGATATAAGAAGAAACGATATGCCTTTTCCCAGTAACCGCATGAATGCAAGCATTGCGGGCGCTCATTTTAAATATATATTAAAAAAGCTGCCTAATCTTTCACTGGAAGCCGGCGGCAGTTATGTATTGAAAGGAAGGAACGTAGGCCAGGCCAGGGAGTTTAACGTTTCGGCTTTTTATATATTCCCGTTAGGCCATTCAAGGGTAAGCTCTTCTCATTCCTGCAAGCTTTGCGGCATACGTTAACCTTTAAATACACTAAGATTATGAAAAAGATATTTTATATAATAACAGGCATTGCACTCAGTTCCGTTATCTGTTTTTCCTGTTCTAAAAATGTTGAAGGCAGAACAGATAAAACGCCTGCACTTAACCCGGTTTCGCAGGATCTTAATGCCGGTGAATGGAAGCTCGTTTTGCTTTCAAGACCGGATACATTTGCCGTGGCAGCACCGGCAGCGCCAGGCACACCTGAATATACCGGCTACCTGAATGAAATAAAGGGATATCAGCGAAAATTATCAGGCGAACAAATGAATAACGTACGTTACTGGGCGGCGGGCGGTGTTTTGCGGTGGAATGAGATTATGCGGGAGCTTGTAGCCAAATATAATCTGCCACCTTACCAGAATGATGACGGTACTTATCCTGCGCCTAATGCAGCAGATCCATTTAACTACCCGATGTTCCCGTTTGCAAACCCTCCTTACGCAGCAAGGGCTTATGCCTATATAAGTGCTGCGCAATACGATGCATTGGTTGCCTGCTGGTATTACAAAAAATTATACAATCAAAAACGGCCTTATGATGTTGATTCAAGTGTAAAAGCTATAAGCGGCAGGGTTGATCTGCCTTCTTATCCTTCAGAGGCAGCCGTTATAGCCGGCGCTACAGTTGAGATAATGAAGATGATGTTCCCAACCGAAGTGGCTTTTGTTCAGCAAAAACTGGAAGACCAGGAAGAAGCGGCCGTAATGAGTGGTGCTGCCACCCGCGCCGATATTAAAGCCGGTGAAACATTGGGCAGGCAAATAGCGTCTGTATTTACGGCAAGGGCAAGAACAGATAAAGCGGGCCAGGCAGGCGGTAACCCTGAATTATGGAATAACATGGCCAACAATACCGCCGCAAGGGGAGAAAAACCCTGGCAAAGCCTGGAGGTGCCCAAACGCCCGCCCATGCTGCCTTTATTTGGAGAAGTGAAAACATTTCTGTTTGATTCGGCTACCCTTGTGCGTATAAGGCCTGCCGCGCCTTTCTCCACAGAAAGCAGCGAGTTTGCCCAGCAAAATGATGCGGCTTATAAACAGATAAAAAATCCAACGCGGGAACAGGAACGCATTGTGCAATACTGGGCAGATGGCGTAGGTACTTATACACCGTCGGGGCACTGGAATGCGATAGCCGCCGAAGATTTCATTAAACAAAATTACAGTGAGGTGCGCTGGGCGCGTAACATGGCTTTGTTGAATATGGGTCAGATGGATGCGGCCACGCTTTGCTGGAATACAAAATATTTTTATTTCAACCCGCGGCCTACGCAGATGATGCCGGATATTAAAACGTTAACAGGTATTCCGAATTTCCCTTCCTATATATCTGGCCATTCCACCTTCAGTGAAGCGGCTGCAACTATATTAGGGCATATTCTTCCTGCCAATGCAGATAAGTATGAAGCTATGTCGAAAGAAGCCGCCATGTCAAGGTTTATTTCAGGCATACATACGCAAATGGATTGCGATTCCGGGCTTGCTGCCGGAAAAAGGGTTGGTGAATTTACTGTATTAAAGGCAAGGACAGACGGAGCTGAGTAAAATATCAATCATGAATTTCTACAATCAATAATACAAGCATTAGACACTGCCAGTCGTGGCAGTGTAATTTTTTTAAACTTTATCAATTAAAAAAACTTATGGCGCACATACAATTGAATGATAAAAATTTACCGGGTATAATTGGTTTAATGCATTACAGTCCTGAAACGGCAAAGCCTTTAAATGAGCTGGCTGAAGTATTGTTGGTAAATGATAACAGTTTAACACGCGGCGAAAGGGAACTGATAGCATCTTCCGTTTCATACTGGAATGATTGCCATTTTTGTCACACGTCGCATGGCGCCGCTGCGGCTGCATTATTAAACCAGCCGGTTTCACTGATAGCAGATATAAAAAACGGCCTGCAGCAAACAGCGGTTTCTGATAAAATGCGGGCGCTGCTTGCCATAGCCCGGCAGGTGCAGAAAGGAGGGAAGCATGTAACTTCTGAACATATAGAAAAAGCAAAAGCAGAAGGGGCTATACCGATAAAGAAATTCATGATACGGTTTTAATAGCGGCTGCTTTTTGCATGTATAACCGTTATGTGGACGGGCTTGCAACATGGGCGCCTGATACCGATGAAGCATTCATGCCAATGGGTGAAATGCTTGCGGAAAGGGGCTATAACGCTGTAACGCCGGTGGAAACTGAATAAAGATTCTCTATTATAATACAAGCAAACACGCCCTGTTATTCTTAACGGGGCATTTTTTAAAACAATCAGCGTAATAATATACATAATGCGGCGTGCTATTAAATTATATAGAAGAAGAATGAACCGCCATTTCGACGGAGGAGAATGCGAAGTATCACTTGTCATAATGATATGAATATTCTATTTGTTACCCCCTCGGTATTTGATTTATAAACAATGAAAGACGGAACAGAACAAAAGATATATTACACATTACGCATTGCATGCGCCATGTGTTTCATCGGCCATGGATCGTTTGGCATTATTACCAAAGAAGTATGGTGTAATTATTTTGGTGTGTTTAATATTGATCATAACACATCATATCTACTTATGCCTTACGTGGGGATAATGGATATAGGCATGGGCTTGCTTATACTGTTTTATCCATTAAGGGCGGTTTTTGGATGGCTGGTTATATGGGGCTTCATTACAGCATCTATGCGGCCTTTATCCGGTGAACCGTTTGCGGAGTTTATTGAACGTGCGGGTAATTATGGTGCACCGTTGGCTTTATTGATTTTAACTTTTAAAGGCCGCAACAATTTTAAGCACTGGTTTAAAATTGTTGATGTTGGCGATGTGCAGTCAAACCCGGTAATCATTAAAAGGATTTATATAGCTTTAAGAATAATTGTATTCCTGCTACTGCTTGGCCACGGCTGGCTTAACCTTATAGAAAAGAAATCTTTATTGAATCAATATGCATCGCTTGGCTTTTCCAATACAGTACGTATGGCACACATTGTGGGTTCACTGGAAATATTAGCTGCATGTATATCACTTATAAAACCTGTGCATTCAATACTGCTTATATTTTTTATATGGAAGGTATTAAGCGAAATGTTTTACCCGCAATGGGAAATATTTGAATTTATTGAACGCGGGGGCAGTTACGGAACAATACTGGCTTTATGGCTTCTTGTCAAACCTTCTTCCAGGTATTATTTTAATAACAAACAGCACACAAGTGTTCCGGAAAGGCTGTGAAGAAATTATTGCTGTAGGTTTATAGCTTTATAGCAGGGAAGTAAGAGACGCATAGCAACTGATTAAACTTTAAGCAAAATTTTTTGGGCAGAGGGCAGAACGGCATTGCAATACCCAGGTTTGGGTATTGCAATGAGAACTGTTTTTATGCTTAAGCTTTTTTAAGCTTGTTTCTTTTTATATAAATAAGCGTGGCTGTTCCGCCAATGAGTAAAGGCCAGATGCTGATAAGAAACAATATAAGATTACTAATGAACAATGTTCCTGTTGAAAAAGCATCTGTCATTTTTAGGAAGAAATTTGGCTTTTCATCTTTTGACGTTGAGCCATTGATATATTGATAATAGCTAAGATTAATGGTGCTGTATGCAGATGAATGCTGCAGGTAATTAATTCTTCCGTTTGCCGCTTCAATATCTTCCTGTATATCATTTATTTCATTTTGTACCTGCAAAATTTCATTCATATTTTTTGCCTGTTTCAAAAGCTGTAAATATTTATCACGCACGGCTATTTTCGCCTGCATGCGTGCTTTTGTATCAACAGCTTCGCCTGTTACATCTGCAGTTGAAATATTCTTGTTGACTATTTTAATGCCGTCGCCGCCAAACGAATTTACCAGTGCATCAAACCGGGCAACAGGCACCTTAATGGTAATTGTGTTTTCAATCCTGTAATCTGTTTCCTGCTGATTTTCCCCTGCTATGTAAGCCCCATATTGTTTCAGTGAATTGTGAACAGATGTATTGAACATTTTATAATCTTTTACCTGTAATTGTACATCAGCCGTTTTAATTATTTTCCTGTCCCAGTCTGCATTGCCATTTTTCGTTAAGCCGGGAACATTGTTTGCCGCAGGCGAACCGGTTGTGTCGGCCGCTGTTAGCTGTTCTTCCTGCTTCCCTGTTGCCTTGTCTTGATCTGTTATAGTTTGATCTTCTAATTGAATATCCTTCGTTTCCTTCACTCTATTGCAAGCGAATAACATCATGGCAAGTATTGCCATGCAATAAATATAGCGTTTCATATAAGTTGATTATTTGGTTGATAAATAAGATGCAAAAACAATCTGTTTACATAAATGCAGGCTTACCATTTATGCAGGTTAACTTTTTTGATTTGGTGATTAATATTGTTACAGACAGCGGCTACTATGCTGCACTATAAACACAACATATCTTGATTCATAAATTTGATTTTTAGAAATTTGAAATGATTTGCAAGCCTGCGTGAATTAATTACGGGGCAGCAATTTTTGTAACCAACAATGATAGTTAAAAGAAAGTGAAGGATAATATATGCTTTTAGAAGCATCACAATAAATGTGGCATTAAATAACTTCTGTTCTAAAATCATTATAGCTAACTATCCTATGGCAGTCAATATAATTGTTATAATTGAAACATCCAATGCTGTGGCTATTTGTTCAAGTCTTTGCAATGTAATATGGCTTGTTTTCCCCCTTTCTATATCGCTGTAGGCAGTATGGGATATACCAATGCAATCTGCAATAACAGTTTGTTTAAGGTTTTTTGATCTGCGGATTTCCTTAATGGCTTTTCCTACCTGCATTTTTTATATTTTAACTTATAGGCAGCTGGGATATTATAAATTAAAGGTAGAAAGAATTTTTTTAGTTGTTATCGAATTTCAAGTATTACTTGAAATGTTGTAGTTGTTTTTGCTATACCCAGTTATTAATTTTGATATACAATTAGCCATTTGAAATGAAAAAAATCTCCCCTCTGCCGCAGCTTTTGTTTTTAGTAATAGGTATTGCTTTTTTATTATGTAAGTGCGGTGATAAGGAAATTACTCAATCAAAGACGTTAACTGCTTCAGTTGAAAATGCAACAACAAAACACCCAATTTCAGATCAGGATTTTAATACTTGCATGAGTAATGCAGATTTAATAACAAATATTGTAGAAAGACCCACAAGAACACTTGACAGCGCATATGCTCAAAGAGTAGCAAATGCTACTTCAGAAACTCAGGTGCGTTCAATTTTAAGTGAAAGGTTTACTGCTAATGATGTTAATTTATTAGTTAGCGCAGCATATTCATGTAAAAACTTAACTGCCAATATTTCCAACACTACCATCGATTGGCATAATAAGGTTACTACATACATGGATAGCACAAATGGAGGAGGAGTTGGTGCGATGCATGTTCCAGGTGAATGCGAAAAAAACAGAGATGATGGGCTCGAAGGTTGCGACCATACAGAATGGTTCATGATAGGATGCAGTATTTTAGGAGGGTTTATTAATCCATGGCTTGGCGCAGCTGTGCCGTTGAAACAAAGCTTGGAGCTGATGAATGCCGCTCAAGTATTCAAACATCATATCAGCACTGTATAGGGCATTTAAAAAAATATATGACAAGAAATCAAAAATTTACTTTAATAGCAGTAATACCTGCCTTATTATTACTACCGCTTAACTTATTACCTGCATTATCACCATATAGATACTATGGTATTTTGGGTATGCTTATAGCAGAAACAATTATTGTTTTAATATTCGCTCAGAGAATGGAAAAAAAGGAGATTGTTAAACGCATTGTCTGGGCAATTGTAATAGGTATTTTTGCTATCATATTAAAATATATAAATTTTTAAGCGCAATGATAAACAATGCTAAAATATTTTGCCTGCAGCTTTACTTCATCCCACCCAGCTCCATTATCACATTCCATTCTTGATCTGTTACAGGCTGAACAGATAACCGGCCAAGCCTTACCAGTGCCATGTTTTTTAAACGATCATCGGCTTTTACCTGCGATAGTGTAACAGGCTTCTTTATTTTCTTAACAGGCTTTAAATCGACAACCACCCAATTTGTATCATCGGTAGTAGGATCCTGGTACGCTTCTTTTGCAACTTTGGCAATGCCCACAATTTCAGTGCCTTCATTACTGTGATAAAACAGCACTTCATCGCCTTTTTTCATTTCCCTTAAATTATTGCGTGCAGCGTAGTTTCTAACGCCATCCCAGAATGTTTGTTTATCTTTTACAAACTGGTCCCAACTGTATTTAGAAGGTTCTGATTTTACAAGCCAGTAAGCCATATATGAGTAATGAATAATGAATAATGAGCTGTGAGAAAGCCAACGTAAGCTAAAGCTTTTCCAAACATTCTTTCAAACTATCTTTCCAATGCTTTAACTGAATATTGAAAGTGTTTACAATTTTTGTTTTATCAAACACAGAATAAGCCGGCCGTTTTGCAGGCGTTGGATAAGCTGATGTGGGAATGGGATTTACTGCACAATCTAACTGCTTAATATCTCTTATGGCAACCGCGAAATCGTACCATGATATATCGCCTTCATTGCTGAAATGATAAATACCGGGAAAGCCGTGAGCTGTGAGCTGTAAGCTTTGCGTACTTTCTTCCGTTTTTCCCCCACTCACAACTGACAACTCACCACTTATAATTTGTATTATCGCTTCTGCCAGGTCTCTTGCATAGGTGGGCGAACCAAACTGATCACTTACAACATTAAGTTCCTTGCGTTCTTTCATTAAACGCAACATGGTTTTTACAAAATTGGCTCCATATGCACTATACACCCACGATGTGCGGATAACAATAGTTTGCGGATTATTATTGAGTGCAAGTTGTTCACCCATTAGCTTGGTATAACCATAATAATTTACCGGATCGGTTTTAGCATCTGTTTTATAAGGCTGCGTACCCTTTCCATCAAAAACATAATCTGTAGAAATGTGAATGAGCCTGGCATTATATTGATGGCATTGTTTCGCAATATTGCCAACCGCCTCCGCATTTATTTTATAAGCCGTTACCTGGTCTGTTTCCGCTTTATCAACGGCCGTATAAGCAGCACAGTTGATAAAAAAAGCTGGCTTATATTTTTCAAAAGCTTCTTTTAGAATGTTTTCGCTTGTAATATCCAAATCATCCCTGTCCGTAAAAATAAACTGACAGTTATCTTTCGATGCAATGTCTTTCAATTCGCTGCCAAGCTGCCCTTTTTTCCCTGAAACTAAAATATAGTTCATACAAATTATTCTCTTACCAGGTAGTTTTTATAATTAGAGAAACGATTAAAGTTTATTCTGCTTTGTAAATTCTTTAGGTAGTTTATACCATTCCTCACTTGACAGGTTTTTAAAATATTCATACGTTTTCTTCAGGCCCTCCGTTCTGCCTACTTTGGGTTCCCAGCCTAAGATATTCTTTGCTTTTGTAATATCCGGCTGGCGCTGCTTGGGATCATCAACCGGTAACGGTTTATACGTAATCTTTACACTTGCGCCTGTAAGTTTTAGAATTTCTTCCGCAAAATCTTTTAAAGAAATTTCGTGGGGATTGCCAATGTTTACAGGCATTGCATAATCGCTAAGGAGTAAGCGATAAATGCCTTCGATCAAATCATCAACATAGCAGAAAGAACGCGTTTGGCTGCCATCGCCAAATACCGTTAAATCTTCTCCGCGTAAAGCCTGGCCAATAAATGCCGGCAATGCACGGCCATCATTCAAACGCATACGTGGCCCGTAAGTATTGAAGATGCGAACAATTCTTGTTTCTACGCCATGATATGTATGATACGCCATGGTTATAGCTTCCTGGAAACGCTTGGCTTCATCATATACGCCGCGTGGGCCAACCGGGTTTACATTGCCCCAATATTCTTCTGTTTGCGGATGCACCATTGGGTCGCCATATACTTCGCTGGTAGATGCCACCAGTATTCTTGCTTTTTTATCTTTTGCCAAACCGAGGCAGTTATGCGTGCCAAGCGAGCCAACCTTTAATGTTTGAATAGGTATTTTTAAATAATCGATGGGACTTGCAGGCGATGCAAAATGTAATATATAATCAAGATGGCCGGGCACATGAATAAACTTTGAAACGTCGTGATGATAATATTCAAATTCCTTCAAAGGAAAAAGATGCTCAATGTTTTTAATATCTCCCGTTATAAGATTATCCATTGCCACAACCTGGTAACCTTCTTTAATAAAACGGTCACATAAATGCGACCCCAAAAAACCTGCGGCGCCTGTAATAAGAATTCTTTTGCTCATAATATTTTTTATTTGTAAATGTTTGTTTTGGTGGTAGTGCAATGATAAGTAAATATGTTATAGAATATTGTTTGATAAATTAATCTGCTTTGCAGTGCTTGCAACTATGCTGCCGTATCAATTAAAAAATGCAAGCATATTTTCTGTTATATATTTCAGTTGCTCATCATCTAATTCGGGGTGCATAGGCAATGAAATAACCCGTTCTGTAAGCCAGTCGGTAACAGGCAGATCATATTCAAAGCCGCCAAAGGTTTCAAACATTTTTTGCCTGTGGCCGGGCACGGGATAATAGATCATGTTTGGGATTTTTTTATCTGAGAGATAAGCGCTCAGTTCATCCCGCAAACCTTTTTTATCGCTATCTAAGATCAGCGTGTACTGGTGAAAAACATGCCTGTTATTCTTTGCCCTGAATGGCGGCTTTATAACGGAATGATTGGCAAATGCTGCATCATAATAATCTGCCACTTTTATACGCGCATTAATGTTGGTATCAAGATGCTGCAGCCTTATATTTAAAATGGCAGCCTGTATAGTATCCAGCCTTGAATTGCAACCCACCACATCGTGATAATATCTTTTGCTCTGGCCATGATTGGCAATCATGGTAAGCTTTTGCGCCAATGCATCGTCGTTTGTTAATAGGGCCCCGCCATCGCCATAAGCGCCAAGGTTTTTTGCAGGATAGAATGAAGTTGTTCCAATGGTTCCAATCGTCCCTGCTTTTTTACTGCTGCCATCTTTGAAAAAATAATCGCCGCCAATAGATTGCGCATTGTCTTCTATTACAAATAAATTATGTTCTTTGGCCACCTGCATCACTGCTTCCATATCACAACTTTGTCCATATAAATGAACCGGTACAATGGCCTTTGTTTTTGGCGTGATGGCTTTGCGTAAACTATCAATATCAATATTAAAAGTTTGTTTATCTACCTCTACAAAAACAGGTTTTAAGCGCAGCAAAGCCACCACTTCCGTTGTAGCAATATAAGTGAACGATGGGGTAATGACTTCATCACCGGGCTGCAGGTCTAAAGCCATCATGGCTATTTGCAGCGCATCCGTGCCATTGGCGCATGGAATAACGTATTTTACATGTAAATATGCTGCCAGGGCTTTGCTGAATTCCTGCACAGGCCTGCCGTTTATAAACGCAGCGCTTTCTATTACATCAATTACAGCCGTATCAATTTCTTTTTTTAAATGTTGATACTCTGTTTTCAGGTCAACCATTTGTATAGCACGCATGAGAAAAATTTGCGGGCAAAAGTAGGAAAAGTTAAGGAGTATGTTTTTCAGGTTTTACAATACTGTCATAAAAAAGCCCCCGCTATGCGGAGGCTTGATGGTTGGTGTTTTTTTATTCATTATCACCTAAACTGTAAGCATTATTTTCTTCATCTTCTTCTCCAATAGCTTCATCGGCATCATCATCTTCTTCGCCGGGCACATCAAGATCATCGCCAGAAAAGTCTTCTCCTTCATTTAATCTCTCTCCATCATCATCCGTATCATCCAGTTCCGCTTCAAACAGGTTTTCATTGTCTTGCGTATCCATTTGTTCCGTTCTTTCCAGTGCAATTTTCTCATCTTCCGTTACATCGGCATCATTGCCTGAAGGTTCATCAATTATATCCGCATCATCTTCATCTGGATTTCCATCCGGTTCTTCTGTTGTTTCAGGCGCTTCATCGCTTGATATAATAAGGTCGTTTTCATCAATCTCTTCACCCACGGGCAACCGTTCACTGGCGTATTCGGCTTCATCTTCGCCAAAAATTCCAACGCCTTCTTCATCATCGCTGGAAATGGTTGTATCGGCCATTTCACGCAATTCAGGCACATGAACATTTTCCTGGCCGGGAATATCTTTTACATCGGGCAAGTCAATTGTTGTTTCTTCAGGCCCAAGCTTTGCCTTATCTTTTTCTGAATCATGAATGTCAGAGGTTAAATTTTTATCAGCCATATGCTTTTTAATTTGGAAGTTACGAAAACAATGCCATGAAGTATTTTGTTTTTTAAAGAACTATTTATTTAATACTTAAATGATATTGGTTAAACGTAGCGTAAAAATATCCACATAAATATAATTATTAGGCGGGCTGCTTAGGAGGAAAATTTATGGCTTGGCATTTGAAACAATTACACCATTCTAATCTTTACAAAAAATAATAATTTATGAAAAAGTTAATAGGTATTATTTGCGTAGGATGCCTTGGAGTGTTTGGCGCCTGCAACAACAGTTCTTCAAATCAGGACAGCGTAGATAGTGCGCAGGACATGAACGACAGTATGCTGCCCGATAGCAATTCATCTGCTATGAATTCAGCACCCGCATCGGAAGAAGATGCCAAATGGGCTGTGGATGTTGCCAATTCAGGCATGACAGAAATAGAATTGAGCAAGGTGGCGCAAACAAAAGCCAGCGACCCAAGGCTTAAAGATTTTGCGGATATGATGGTAACAGATCATACTGCCGCTGCTGATAAGTTAAAACAACTTGCCGCTGCAAAAAGCATTACGCTGCCGGATAAGCTGAGCGATGCTTCACAGAAAAAGCTGGATGACCTGAATAAAAAGACAGGGAAAGACTTTGATAAAGCTTATACAAACGATATGCTTGACGGGCATAAGGATGCCGTAGATGCTTTTGATAAAGGCAGTAAGAATTTACAGGACGCCGATTTAAAGAATTTCGCGTCTACAACCCTGCCTACAATTCAAATGCACCAGGATTCAATAAAAGCAATAGCAGGAAAAAAATAAATCCACTATAATCAATAAAAAACCGTCTCCTTAAGAGGCGGTTTTTTTATGTATATAAATTGTGAAGAGGATTGTTTGAATTAAAATTGATGTAAGCGCCATATATAATAATTTTATTTTTTGTTGCTGCATGTTTACATTTTTCTACAACATCTTTATAAAACTTTATCCAATTGGCGCTACTATAATATCGCCATTTAATGAAAAGGCTGCATTCTGGATAAAAGGCAGAAAAAATATTTTTAATAAGGTAAGTAAAGCAATTGCTGATGATACGTCATTAAAAATATGGATGCATTGTTCTTCGCTTGGTGAATTTGAACAGGGCAGGCCATTGCTTGAAAAATTCAGGCAATCGTATCCTTCCTATAAACTGGTGTTGACTTTTTTTTCACCTTCCGGTTATGAAGTGCAGAAGAATAGCAAGATCGCCGATTATATATTTTACCTGCCTGCTGATTCAAAGGCAAACGCTGAAAAGTTTATCCGGTTAATCCAGCCTTCGCTTGTAGTGTTTGTAAAATATGAATACTGGTTTTATTATTTAAAAGAAATCGATAAACGCAATATCCCGTTAATACTTGTATCGGGTATTTTCTTTCCTAATTTCTCTTTTTTTCAATGGTATGGAAAGCTGCAGCGGCAAATGCTCACATTCTTCACGCATTTTTTTGTACAAACAGAAGATTCTAAAAACCTGTTGCATTCAATTAATGTTAATAATGTAACCGTATCCGGAGATACGAGGTTTGATCGTGTATTGGAAGTAGCATCCGAATTAAAACAGTTTCCGGTAATTGAAAATTTTATTGGCGATAAAAAAGTTATTGTCGCCGGCAGCACGTGGACAGAAGATGATGAAGCGCTTGATCATTTCGCCAACACACGCCCGGAGTTAAGATTTATAGTTGCACCGCATGATATAAGTAAGGAAAGGCTGGAAGAATGCTGCAAATTGTATAAGCATGCCATATTATTTTCTGAATATAATAAAGCCATTGCCGGCAGCCAGCCATTGCCTGATAACATCAATACATTGATTATTGATAATATCGGCACACTTAAATTTCTATACCGATATGCCGCTATATGTTATGTGGGTGGCGGTTTTGGCGATGATGGCATTCATAACATTCTTGAAGCGGCTGTATATTATAAACCGGTTTTATTCGGGCCGGCATTTGATAAATTTTATGAAGCCTTGCAATTGATTGATAAAGGCGGCGCCTTTGATGTGGAAGATGCCATTGAACTGGAAGCGCAATTAGATGAGTTATTGCAGGATGAATATTTATACAGGCAGGCCTGCCGCATTGCCGGTGATTATGTAAAAAACAATGCAGGCGCAGCAGGCATTATTATGAATTATATTCAGGAAAAACGCCTTCTTATCAATTGATCAAATAAAACCGATGCCGGGCTGTTTTCGTTCCAACCCAGTTTTAATTTCAATTCTCTTTTTATCCATAATTCCGCTTCGCCGTAAATATTAAAACTATTGATGGTTTTAATGCTGCGGTCATACATGGTTTGATCACCGCGGAACAATTCATTAATAAAAAGATATTGGTCGTTAATGCCAATTCCTTTGCGTAAATCTTTTATAGGCCCTGTGCTTATGTTTTGTGCAACTTCCTTTTGCGAAGATGATTGTTGTTTCAGCCTGTCATTCAAACTTTCCTGCTGTGATAACGTTTCGTTAACTTCCTGTTGTTTCAGTGCAAGCGTTGGTATTTCTACCATTGGATTGAAATAATTAAATTTATCTTCCTCTTCATCCGGCTGAAACACTGCTTCTTCCTTTTCTTCAGTTTCTATAATTGGAGCAGGTTGCTGTGGATCTGTTGATACCGGAGGAAGTATTGTTTCAATGCTGGTTTCACTCACAATGGCACTGCGGGCGGCAGGATAAAATACTGCAATGGATTCCTGCCGGTACTGTTCGTTTTGGGCAGACCTCTCCAGTTCAGATAAAAGCAATTGTGCTGTTATGCGCAATTGTTCATTTCCTGCGTTACTGTCATACAGTTCCTGTAAGCGTGCTATCAATAAGCCGGCTTTTTCCATAAGATATCTATATTTGAAAGCTTTACGTTATGGAATAACGATGTAAAGTTAAAATTTATTTCGATGTTTATTGAACCACACATAAAAGGAGGAAGGCGGGGATGGATTGAAGTGATCTGCGGTTCTATGTTCAGCGGCAAAACGGAAGAGCTTATACGCAGGCTGAAGCGGGCCCAAATAGCCAATCTTAAAACAGAAATATTTAAACCAGCCATTGATACACGTTATGATGAAATGAATGTGGTAAGCCACGATGAAACTACTATTATAGCGCAACCGGTACAACATTCACAAAATATTTTATTGCTGGCAACCGATGCCGATGTAATAGGCATAGATGAAGTGCAGTTTTTTGATAATGGCATTGTTAATGTTTGCGAACAACTTGCTTTAAACGGCACACGCGTAATTGTTGCCGGGCTTGATATGGATTTTACAGGCAAGCCTTTCGGGCCTGTTCCACAGTTGCTCGCCATAGCCGATTATATTACCAAACTGCATGCTATTTGTGTGCATTGCGGCAATATTGCCAGTATATCGTACCGTAAAACAAAACAAAGCGGGCAGGTAGTAATTGGCGAACTGGATGTGTATGAACCAAGATGCAGGGTTTGTTATGAGAAAGGGGATGCGATGTGAAGGTGGTTGAATAGTTGATGGGTTGATAAGAGATTGGAATTGGTAATTTGGAATCGTACTAATATCCATTGAATATTTAAAGGGTGCCGCGACTCTATTTTTTTTATAGATCGTGTTTACAGTTAAGATTTAATATGGAATACCGGCAAACAAAATCAATGAAACCTGTTTTAATCTTATTCTTTTGTATCCTGATCATATTTGCCAAAGCGCAATCAAACAGCTCTTTTAATCAATATGTGCCTAACAGCAACCAGGTACTGTTTGTAAAAACGCCTTCTGCCAGTTCAATTAAGGGAAAGATGTTTTTGTATGAAAGAAAAAATGATAAACAGTCCTGGAAGCTACGTGATTCCTTTGCAATAACGGTTGGGCGCTCCGGCCTTGCCAAAGATGCACATACTGCAATTCCATTGAATAATAGTTTACCGCTGAAGCATGAAGGCGATGGTAAATCGCCATCCGGCATTTTTAAGTTGTGGAAAGTGTTCAGTTATCATAACCTGCAACATTTAAAAATGCCTTTTGTGCAGGTTGATACGAATTTTTATTGTGTGGATGATGTTAACTCCCGTTATTATAACCAGCTTGTGCTTGCTGATACCGTTGCAAAAGATTTCAACAGTTTCGAGCACATGAAACTTAACAGCAATGGTTATGAATATGGTGTTTGGGTTTTATACAACAGCAATCCTGCAATAGCCGGTAACGGCTCCTGTATTTTTTTGCATGTGTGGAGCGATGAAAATACGCCAACTTCCGGCTGTACGGCCATGGCAAAAGAAAATATGCTGAAATTAATTTACTGGCTGGATTCAGCGAAAAACCCTGTGTTATTGCAAGTGGTTGGGGAATAGGTGAATAGTTGATGATTGATAAGTTGAATAGTTGACCGGGCGCATAGGAACTTTCTAAACCCGTCAACTAATCAACCAATCAACTTGTTCCGTAAGCATTACAGCGGTTTCATTTACATTAAGCTGAAAATTGCCGCCCACTTTTAATGCATAATTTTCATTCACATGTCCAACCGGGAAATCGAAACAAACGGGATAATTATATTCTTTCACTTTATCAACTATCAGCTCATATAATTCCTGCCCGAAAGGAATGGTTGTGTCTTTCATGTTGGCAAATTTGCCAACAATAAGGCCTGAAAGACCGTCTAATTTACCAGCCCGTTTTAGTTGCAGCAACATCCTGTCGATATTGTATAAATACTCGCCAATATCTTCTATAAACAGTATTTTATTTTTTGTGCTGATGTCTGAGCGTGTTCCAACAATATGCGCCAGCAGCGCAAGATTGCCGCCAACCAATTCCCCTGCACCAATTCCTTTTCTGTTTAAAGGATGTGAAGCAATTGTATATGATTGATGTTTGCCTGTAATGCTGTTATAGATTGATTGGATATAAATTTCACTTTCTTCCATCTCATTAAAAGCGGAAGCCATCGGTGCATGTAGTGAAGCAATGTTATAGTTTGAATAAATGTGGGAGAGAAGAAGGGTTATATCACTGTAACCGATGATCCATTTGGGATGCTGTACAAATTTTATGAAATTGATGTCATCAATTATCCTGCTTAGACCATAACCACCCCTTGCACAAAAAATGGCTTTAACTTCTTCATCATCCAGCATAGATTGCAGGTCATCTAAGCGTTCTTCATCCGTACCTGAAAAATAACTGCATTGTGCGCCTAATGTTTTTCCACGTTTAACCTTAAAACCCCATTGGTGCAGGGTTTCAATAGAAGGCTGCATTTTTTCCAACGGCATGCAGCCGGAAGGGCAAATCATGCCAATTGTATCACCTGGTTTTAAGTATGGAGGAATTATTGTCATTCGTTTAAATATTGCTTTTAAATTGCCGCAGGATACACAATTAAACATTAGATTATAATAAATTATTCACGAAAGCATGTTTAATGTGCGCTGTATTCTTCAAAATAAAATATTTTATCAGTAAGAATGGATATTATGAAAAGGTTACAGGTTTTATTTTTTGTTTTTATATTTTTTGTGTCATGCGGCAATGATGAAAATAATACGGCACAAAAGAGTTTGGCTGATGAGTCAGTCAGCAACAATAAAACTATTGTAAAAAAATTTTTATTTGATAACACCAAAGCAGAAACCGCAGGTAATGCAGATTGGGTGATTGATGAAGATAATAATCTTGCAAAGCGGTTGCCAACGCCAGTGCAGGAAAACATTAATGCTTCAACACCTGAAACTTACTGGATGGGCGCTTTATCATCATGGGGCATTGCATTGGTGAAACAAAAACAAACGGTAGAAACCTTACAGGAAAATGGCCACATTACTTATGGCGATTCAAAAAATATACAAGACTTGTCGCATTATAATGTTTTTATTGTGGATGAACCCAATATCCGTTTCAGTAACGATGAAAAATCAGCTATTATAAATTTTGTAAAGAATGGTGGTGGCTTGTTTATGATTACAGATCATGATCATTCAGACCGCAATAATGATGGCTGGGATTCGCCTGCTATATGGAATGATTTAATGAATAATAATACGCTTCAAAAAGACCCCTTTGGGTTTTCTATTTATAAAACAAATATCAGCCAGCGGTCCTCCAATATTACAACACTTGAAAATCCAATTACACAAGGCAGGCGGGGAGAAGTAACATCCCTGCAATTCAATAACGGCGCAACTATTACGCTTACATCGCCAACTGCCAAAGGTTTATGCTGGATGAATAATTATCCTCAAAATAACATACGTGTAATGGCTGCTTACAGCACTTATGGTAAAGGAAGGATAGTTGTTATTGGAGATAGTTCCCCCGCTGATGACGGCACCGGTGCCAAAGGCAACAAACTGCATGATGGCTGGAATGCGGTTGGTGAAAACCATTCCAGCTTTTTTATGAATGCATCGCTATGGCTGGCGAAGTTGCAATGAAGCAAGAGGTGTCAGCATTCAGCTATTGGCAAATCGGAGACCAGGCGTTAGTCCAGTGCCTGGTTCAGATCATTAATAATATCATCCACAAATTCCAGTCCCACAGAAATTCTTATTAAACCTGGCGTAATGCCCACATTCAGTCTTTCCTGTTCTGTAAGCTTTGAATGTGTGGTGCTGGCAGGGTGCGATGCGATGCTTCTTGTATCGCCGAGATTGGCTGTCATGGAAAGCATCTTCAGTTTATTCAAAAATTGCCTTCCTTTTTCAACGCCGCCCTTCACTTCAAAACAAACGATGCCGCCGCCCGCTTTCATTTGCTTCTTTGCAATTTCATACTGCGGATGATCTTCCATGAACGGATATTTTACCCACTCCACATTTTTATGTTGTTTTAATGCCTGCGCCACTTTTACGGCATTCTCGCAGTGGCGTTGTAAACGCACATCCAATGTTTCGAGGCTCTTGCTTAATATCCATGCATTAAAGGGCGATAAAGAAGGGCCTGTATTACGGCTGAATAAATAAATATCTTTTATCAAATCTTTTCTGCCAACAACAATGCCACCTAAAACGCGGCCCTGGCCGTCAATCCATTTTGTTGCAGAATGCACAATTATATCTGCACCGTATAATATAGGTTTTTGCAGCAAAGGCGTTGCAAAACAATTGTCAACATTGTAAATAAGATTATGCTGTTTGGCAAATTTTCCTGCCCATTCGAGGTCAATAATTTCAAGTTGCGGATTGGTTGGCGTTTCAATAAACAACATCTTGCTGTTAGGCTTCACGGCTTTTTCCCAGGCCGCTTTATCATCTGCATCAACCAAAGTAGTTTCAATACCATAACGCGGTAAAAATTTTGTGACCATTGTGTGGGTACTGCCAAATACCGAGCTGCAGCATATTAAATGATCGCCCTGTTTCAGCAACGCAAACATGGATGCAAACACTGCCGCCATGCCCGATGCCGTTGCATAACCTGCTTCGGCGCCTTCCAGCGCACACATTTTTTTTATAAACTCATCAACGTTGGGGTTGGTAAAACGGCTGTAGATGTTTTCTTCCCTTTCATCCGCAAATGCAGCCCGCATGGTTTCCGCTTCATCAAAACAAAAACTGCTTGTTAAATAAAGCGGCGTGGAATGTTCCATTTCGCCTGTCCTGTCAATTTGTATTCTTATTGCTTCGGTTAATTCATTTGGTTTGTTGCTTGTATCGCTCATTTTTATTGGTTATTGATTTGATATTTTTTTATTACGAAGCACGCTGATCAACGCCAGCATTTGTTATCCGTTTTCCTTTTCTACTTTCACGCTCCATTTAATATCAGCGCCTGCCCTTCTTAATGTTTCAGCTACGGAACAATATTTATTGATGGATAATTCCACAGCCCGTTGTGCTTTGCTTTCATCCACATCGCCATAAATTATAAATTCAAGCTCCACTTTTTTCCATACAGAAGGTTCAACACCGGCTTCCCTTTCACCCCGCACAATAGTTTTATAATCTGTTACGTTCTGTCTTTGCTTTTTCAGAATTGATATCACATCCATGCCGCTGCAGCCTGCAAGTGCCATTAATACCATCTGCATTGGCCTTACGCCAAAATTATCCCCGCCATGCTCCGAGCTGTTATCTATCTTAACAGATTGTCCGTATTCATCTTTTACTTCAAAACCATAATCCCCATGCACCCGGTTTAATTCAACTGTTATCATTTTTAAAATTATTTGCCGGCAAAAATACTGTATGTTATCAATTTGATTTTATATTATGATATTGGAAACACATATTGTTAAATTTGCCGCCACATCGCAAATAGTAAAAATATTTAATGAAAGATTTTTTCAGGAAGATTTATACCAATATCCGTCTTAAGCTAAAGGGTGCATTCGATGCCATCAGCAATGAAAACATTAAAAGTAATATTCTGCAGGCAGTGCCCTTCTGGATTGCTTCAATTATAACAGGGTTAATTGCAGTACTCTATACAAAAATGTTTGCATTCGCAGAATCAATAAGAGGTTGGCTTTTTGATACACATGCATGGCTTTTCTTTATAATAACACCTGTTTGTTTTATTATTTCATGGTGGGTGGTTGCAAAATTTTCGCCTTATGCTAAAGGCAGCGGTATTCCACAGGTTATGGCGGCTATAGAATTGTCAACGCCGAGGTATAACAGCAAAATAAAAAAGATGCTGAGCATTCCCGTCATTTTTGTAAAAATCATTTCTTCTTTAATTATGACATTGGGCGGCGGCATTATAGGCAGGGAAGGGCCCACCATACAAATTGCCGGTTCCATATTCAGGAAGGTAAATGAGTGGCTGCCTGCATGGTACCCAAAAATTTCAAAGCGTATTATGATCATGACCGGTGCTGCAGCCGGGCTTGCCGCTGCTTTTAATACACCGCTTGGTGGCATTGTGTTTGCTATTGAAGAGCTTACCAAAACACATCTCAGCTATTTTAAAACGGCCATATTTACGGCCGTTATTATTGCCGGTTTAACGGCACAGGGCTTTTTAGGTTCTTATTTATATTTAGGCTACCCGCAAATTAATGCGCTTTCATGGTGGATATTCAGCTTGGTGATCGTTGTGGGCGCCGTAGCCGGTTTTCTTGGCGCATACTCAAGCCGTATTGTACTGCTTATACAGAAATGGAAGTCAACATTTAAATTTCAATACCAGCATGTTTTATACCTGGTATTTTGTGCGCTGCTTATTGCCAGCTTTGCTTTTTTCTTTAGCGCCGATGCCATTGGCTCCGGTAAAGATTTAATGGTGAAGGCGTTGTTTACTTCAGAAAAATATACTACCTGGTATATGCCGGTGCTTAGAATAACGGGCACCATTTTTTCATTCACTGCCGGTGGTGCAGGTGGTATTTTTGCGCCTGCATTAAGTGCGGGGGCAAGCATAGGCTCGCTGGTTTCAGGCTGGTTTAATTTAAATGGCAGCGATGCCAACATTATTATTCTTTGCGGTATGGTAAGCTTTCTCACAGGCGTTACGCGGTCGCCGTTTACCTGCGCCATCCTTGTTTTGGAAATGACTGACCGCAATAACCTTATTTTTCATTTAATGTTTGCCGGACTTGTTGCAAGCATCGCTTCACTGCTGGTAGATAAACATTCATTATACCATCATCTTAAAGACCAGTATCAGCATGAATTAATGCATGAAGATGATGCAAAGCCACAGCAAACTACCAGTGATGCAAAACAGGGCGATGCGCAGAAAAATGAATAAATTCCGGAATTCAGATGATATACTTATTTTGACTGCGTGAAAATAATTATCCGCTTTTTTCAGCTTTTATATTGGTTGTATGCAATGCTTATGTTCATTGCTTTAATGCTTATCGTTTTTATATTGGTATTTATTTACCTGCCCCTGGGTAAAGTAAAAGCGGGAAACCTTGTTTATAAAACATGTCATGTATGGGGTGTTATATGGTATTTTCTTATTGGTATAAAACATAAGGAAATTTATGAGGCGCCGCATAGCAGGAATAACCAGTACATCTTTGTTGCCAACCATTCTTCTTACATGGATATTCCTTCCATTGTAATGAGCATGCACCAACCGGTGCGTGTGTTGGGTAAATATGAAATGGTGCATTACCCGGTTTTTGGTTTTATTTATCGTGTGGCCGTTATTTTGGTTGACAGGAGTGATGCGGCGCATCGTGCAAAAAGCTTACGGGCTTTAAAAGCAGCCATTGGACATGGCATTTCTATTTTTATTTTTCCTGAAGGCACATTTAATGAAACCGGAAACCTCTTAAAAGAATTTTATGATGGCGCTTTTCGCACGGCTGTTGAAACGCAAACGCCCATAAAACCAATTTTGTTTATTGATAACTATAAAAGACTTAACCAGAAAAGTATCTTTTCATTAACACCCGGGATTTCACGTTGTGTTTATTTAGATGAAATAAGTGTTGAAGGTTATACCGCCAAACAGGATATAAAGTTGCTTAAGCAAAAAGTATATGATGTTATGGAGGAAGGATTAAGGAGATATAGAAAATGAACCCCAGGCCTAAAGGGAGTTATTTAACTTCCCTAATTTTATACCAGGCCTGAATAAATATTAAAATTGTGCGCTTCAAACAATGTTGACTTATAAAATTTCATTTCAATATTCACCTAAACCAGATTGGAAGGAAGGAATGCATTACGGAGCACACCCTCTTATATTTCAAAAAGCGGAAGCTTTGCGAAACCAGACGACACGTGCAGAGGAGTTATTATGGAATTATCTTAAAGTCAATGAATGGAAATTAAAGTTCAGAAGGCAACATCCTTTGTCAATTTATGTTGCAGATTTTTATTGTCACACTTTAAAGCTGATAATAGAAATTGATGGTTCCGTTCATAATGAAGAAGATGTTAAAAGAAATGATGCTGAGAGGGAAGCTAATGTAATAAGCCTTGGCATAGCGATTATACGTTTTAAAAATGAAGAGGTAATAAACAAGCCGGAAATTGTTTAGCCAGTATTAAAAAGAAAATTGACGAGATGCAATCATCCAGTAACAATGTTGGTACAACTCAAACAAATAGCGGCGAAAGAAAATTTAACGACGGCGCAACTGCGGATGGCTTTCCCCCTTTAGGGGCAGGGGGCTCCAAGGATGCTCTTTTCGCCGAAATCATCATCCCGCTTGCATTGCCGCAAACCTATACATGGCTTATTCCCGCACAATTTCAGCAAGCCGCAAAGCCGGGTATTCGTGTTGAAGTGCAGCTAAGGAATAAACGTTATTCTGGGATTATTAAAAAGCTCATTCATCAAAAACCTAAAGATTTTCAGCCAAAACCTATTCTTAATATCCTGGATGATGAGCCATTATTGCACCGGCAGCAATTGCAGTTATGGCAATGGGTGGCAGATTATTATATGTGCAGTGAAGGCGAAGTAATGCAGGCTGCCATGCCGGCCAATCTTAAATTGTCAAGTGAAACTATTTTAGTTTGGAATGATGAGCACAACGAAGATTTCAGCAATTTGAATGACAAGGAATATATTGTTGCCGAAGCATTAAGCATCAAGAAAGAATTAAAACTGAGTGAAGTGCAGCAGTTGCTTGATGCATCGCACGTTTATCCTGTAATAAAAAAACTGATTGAAAAAAACGTTTGCCATGTTTGGGAAGAGCTGAAAGAAAAATATAAAGAGAAAACAGAAACCTATATTACACTTCATCCGCAATACCAGGATGAAGAAAAGCTGGCCGGGTTATTAAATACTTCAACCCGGGCGCCGAAGCAAATGGAATTGCTCTTATCTTACCTGCATTTGATTAAGGAAGAAGGTGAAGTAACACAATCATCATTATTAAAAAAATCCAATGCGGCCGCTGCACAATTAAAAGGGCTGGTTGATAAAAATATTTTGCTTGCAGAAAAGCGTTCCATCAACCGCATAAGAAGCCTGCCAAAGAATGTTCATATCGATTTCACTTTATCATCTGCCCAGCAAACCGCATTGAATGAAATTGATGGTTCATTCAAAGAAAAAAATGTTTGTCTATTACATGGCGCTACGGCAAGCGGTAAAACACAGATTTATATTAAGCTGATAGAACAATATATTCAGCAGGACAAACAGGTTTTATATATGCTGCCGGAGATTGCATTAACAGCACAGGTTATACGCAGGCTGCAAAAACATTTTGGCGGTTATATTGCCGTATATCATTCCAAATTCAATGCAAACGAACGAGTTGAAATATGGAACCGTATTAAAAGTGGCGAGCTGAAAGTGTTACTGGGCGCACGTTCTGCATTGTTTTTGCCATTTAAAGACCTTGGGTTAATTATAGCGGATGAAGAACATGACGCCTCTTATAAGCAGCAGGACCCGGCACCACGTTATCATGCAAGGGATACGGCAATTTATTACGCCTCTTTATTTGATGCAGGCGGTGGTGCAAAAGTTTTATTGGGCAGCGCCACGCCTTCGGTGGAAAGTTATTTTAATGCGCAAACAAAAAAGTATGCATTGGTTGAATTAAAAGAGCGTTATGGCAATGCTGTATTTCCTTCAATAGAAATAATTGATCTTACAAAAATTGCTTCCAAAGAACGGGTGCCGCTTTCTCCGCAACTGAAAGAAGCTATTGATGAAACGCTGGCGCAACATAAACAGGTCTTGCTTTTTCAAAACAGGCGTGGTTATACACCTTACATGGTTTGCAATGTTTGTGGCTGGATTCCGCAATGCAAAAACTGCGATGTAACGCTAACATATCATAAGGCAAAGAATAAAATGGTTTGCCATTACTGCGGCACTGAATATCCCGTTTTATACACCTGCCCGCAATGCGGCAGCCACGATTTTAAACAGCGGAATTTTGGTACGGAAAAACTGGAGGAACTAGTTGTTGAAACATTTCCGGCTGCAAAAGTGGCCCGTATGGATTACGATACCATGAAAGGCAAAAACAATCATGATACACTGATAAAATTATTTGAACAGCAAAAAATAAACCTGTTGGTTGGCACGCAGATGATTGTAAAAGGTTTGGATTTTGAACATGTAAACCTTGTGGGCATTTTAGATGCAGACAGCCTTTTGTATTTTGCTGATTTCCGCGTAAATGAACGTGCTTTTCAATTGATGGAACAGGTGAGTGGAAGGGCTGGCCGTAAAAATGATAGCGGCAAGGTATTAATACAGGTGCGCAACACGCATCACCCGGTTTTAAAGTTTGTAAAAGAACACGATTATAAAGCCTTGTATGATTTCGATATTCAAAGCAGGCAGTTTTACCATTACCCGCCATTTACAAGATTGATTCATTTTTCTTTCCGTCATAAGGAAAACCATATTGCAGAAGAAGCGGCAAATATTTTTACAGCGGGTATTAAAAAAGATTTTGAACCATACATTACAGGCCCGGCCCAGCCTGTCATCAACCGTTTGCGTAATAAGTATATCTGGGATTTATTATTGAAACTGCCACGCAATTCAGAGCTTATACATCATTGTAAAGTGCAGGCGGAACAACAGATTGCTATTTTAAAATTCAATAAGCGTTACAGCAGCGTGGATATCGTTCCTGATGTTGACCCGGTATAATGTTAATCAGTTAATGAAAACATTTCGCATAACTTCCTGCAAAGGCAATAACTTTTATCCATTATTTTTATCTCAACTAAATTGCTGTATAACTTTCATCATCAAAACAAAAAACTGCCTGGCAATTGGGCTTCTAAGAAACGCTTAACAATCAATCAATACAATAATATGGGCAAAACAAGACTCGAAGCTTTTAGTGATGGTGTTCTCGCAATCATTATAACCATAATGGTGCTCGAATTAAAAGTGCCTGAAGGAACAAACCTGCAGGCTTTGAAAACGGCTTTGCCAATATTTCTTACGTATGCCTTAAGCTTTATTTATATTGGCATTTACTGGAACAATCATCATCATTTAATGCATTTGGTGAAACATATAAGCGCCGGTATAATGTGGGCAAACCTTAATTTATTATTCTGGCTTTCTCTTATTCCGTTTGCAACTGCATGGATGGATGAAAATCATTATGAGCCGTTACCTGTGGCATTATACGGCATATTGCTGGCAGTATGCGGCATTGCTTATACCATACTCCAGGTAACAATTGACAAATGCCATAAAAGCGAGGGCGCTTTAAAACAAATAATGATGGCACAGCGCAGAAAGGGCATAATATCTTTTATTATTTACATTGCTGCCGCGCCTTTAGCATATATAAATACAATTATTTCAGGCTGCCTGTTTGTGGGCATAGCAATTGTATGGATTATTCCCGACAAAAAGATTGAACACCTTACAACAACAGAAAGTGAATAACTTTAATCTGTGCTTTTAAAATAATATCTCTCTTACCGACAAACAATTAACATGACAACAAGAAGATCTTTCATTAAAACAACATCCCTTGCTTCTGCTGCATTATTTATTAAGCCCGGCTCTATGCATTTTAAAAATTCCTACATCGGTTTACAGCTTTATACTGTAAGGGATGCTATGGGAAAAGACCCGGCTGGCACACTGGCTAAAGTTGCCTCCATTGGTTATAATTCTGTTGAAGGCGCAACCTATACCGGCACAGAAAAATTTTATGGCATGGATGCAAAATCATTTGCGGCATTGCTTAAACAAAATGGTTTAATTATGCCCAGCAGTCATTACCGCCTGGGTGAAGACAAGGAAAATGGCAAAGATGTTATGGGAACTATTTTGCATGACTGGGATAAAGCGGTTGATGATGCAAAGGCTGTTGATGTTAAATACATGGTTTGTGCATGGCTTTCACCGGCTGAACGCGGCAATATTGATCATTATAAACTGCTTGCAGAGCGTTTAAACAAGGGCGGCGAAACCTGCAAAAAAGCAGGCATACAGTTATGCTATCATAACCACGATTTTGAATTTACAGAAGATAACGGCCAGTTGCCTTATGATATACTATTAAATAATACAGATAAAGACCTTGTGAAATTTGAGCTTGATCTTTACTGGGTAAGCAGGGCGGGCCACGACCCGGTAGCATTGTTTAATGCAAACCCCGGCCGTTTCCCGTTATGGCATATAAAAGATATGGATAACACACCGAAAAAGTCTTTTACCGAAGTGGGCAATGGCGTGATTGATTTTAAAACCATCTTTAAAGGCGCAAATAAAGCCGGCTTAAAATATTTCTTTGTTGAGCAGGACATAACACCTGGTGATCCTTTCATCAGCATTACAAAAAGTATAGATTACATAAAAAAGAACCTTATTTAAACCGTTAGTGGTTAATAGTAATGTCGGGGTATTTGGGGATCTCTGCAAACAATAAATAATCGTTTTCAAAACGGTTAGATACTGATTATTGAACATTGATTTATCATTTAAACATTGGCTATTTGAATGATATGCATCTTTACGGCCAACCGTGCCGCTATGCAAGACAACTGGCGCAATCGTAAAAATAAATTAACATTTACAAAGTAAATGCACAGCGAAACTTTGCGGGGATTAAATGTAAAAAATACAATTCTATTGTTTGTGGAAAAAGTTATTAATTTCACGCCGTTGCAGAATGTGTAATTTTCACATTTTGCACTAACATTCTCCATGAAAGCGATTATCCCGGTTGCAGGCGCAGGCGCTAAGTTGCGGCCGCATACATATACACAGCCAAAGGCACTAATTCCAATTGCCGGTAAAACAATTTTAAGCTTTATTGTTGACCAGTTGCATGAGGCAGGCGTTCATGAATTTATTTTCGTAATAGGTTATCTCGGCGAAAAGATACAGGAATATGTGCTGCAAACATACCCGCATCTTACCTGTCATTTTGTGCAGCAGAACGAACGGCATGGCACAGGCCATGCAGTGGAATTAACCAAAACTTTTATTGGTAACGATGAAGTTTTGGTTACGCTCGGTGATACTATTTGCGAGTATAATATTAAAGAAGTGATTACTGCACCGGGCAACCTGCTTGGGGTAAAAAAAGTGGACGACCCGCGCAATTTTGGCGTAGCTGAAATTGACGGCGAAGGAATGATTGAGCATGTAATTGAAAAGCCTGCTATTCCCAAAAGCAATATGGCGCTGGTAGGCATTTACAAAATAAAAGATACTGCTGTTTTATTTAAATGCCTGGAACAATTGTTTTCGCAAAACATAACCAGCTTTGGTGAATATAATTTAACGGATGCACTGGATTGCATGATGCGGCGTGGCGTAAAGTTCAAATCGTTTAAGGTAAAAAACTGGTTTGATTGCGGCAAGAAAGAAACATTGCTTGAAACCAATACTATTCTCTTGAAAAAATTTGGTGGGGCAGTAGATACCAATCTTCAGCGTGAGAATTCTATTATCATTCCACCGGTAGCTATTGGCCCCGGCTGCAGGTTAAGAAATTCTATTGTTGGCCCGCATGTATCCATTGGTGCCAATACCACGCTGGAATATTCTGTTATACGCGATAGTATTGTGGGCGCTTATACTAACCTTTTTGAAGTGGTGCTTGATAATTCGCTTATTGGGAGTGATGCCAGCGTTAAAGGCTTAAGCCGCACATTGAATATTGGCGATAATACAGAAATAGATTTTGGATAATTTTTTACATCGTTAATATGAATAATGATATAAAATTTTTACCAATCAACTTTATCAACCAGTCAACTTATCAACTATTCAATAAATAATCAGCCAATAAACTTAAAGAGCACTGCAGCCAGCACACCACCTGTAATTGGCCCCAGCACAGGTATCCAGCTATATTTCCAATCGCTGCCGCCTTTATTTTTTATTGGAAGAATAGCATGCATAATGCGCGGGCCTAAATCCCTTGCCGGATTGATGGCATAACCGGTGGGGCCGCCCATACTTAAGCCAATGCCCAATACAAGCAGCGCCACAGGCAAAGCATCAAGCGAGCCTAATTTATCAGCGGGGGAAACAATAAACAGTACCGCAAGGATAAACACAAACGTTCCTATTATTTCTGTAATTAAATTATGACTTGCGTTTCTTATGGAGGGCGAAGTACAAAATACAGCAAGTTTGGTGGCGGTATTTTCCGTTGCATCAAAATGTTGCTTATAAGCTATCCAAACCAGCAGGGCACCTATCATAGCGCCAAGCAGTTGCGCAGCAATGTATGTGGGAACCAGGCTCCAGCTAAATTTTCCGGCTGCCGCCAGTGCAATGGTTACGGCTGGATTAAGGTGGGCGCCACTCGCCGCCGCACTCACAAATACGCCGGTAAAAACAGCCATACCCCAACCCATTGTAATTACTATCCAGCCACTGCTGAAACCATTTGTTTTATTTAATACAACATTGGCAACCACACCATCGCCAAGAATAATTAATAAAGCCGTTCCTACAAGTTCGCCTGTAAAAGCAGTCATACTTCAGAATGTTTTTTTTATTCAATTGAGGTTATTGATTAAGAGCTGTAAATATATAATGATTACTAAATAATCCGTGCAATCTGTTAACCTGCCCAAATCAGGGTTCAGAGAAAATAATCTCATCTTTATTGAAGTAATTTTACTTTTCAATCGTCTTCTTTACAAATTACGGGCATGGCTGAAATAGCCGCGGAGAAAAATAATATCATACAAATTATAAAATCATATGGCCAGCAATTGTTTGGCTTTATACGCAGCCGTGTGCCTACCAATGAAGATGCAGAAGATATTTTGCAGGATGTTTGGTACCAGTTGAGCAACCAGCCTGCAGCAGATGAAATTGAAAGCATGAGTGGCTGGCTGCACCGTGTGGCCCGTAATAAAATAACCGATAAATACCGCAAGAAAAAAGAACAAAGCCTTGAAGATTATGCCGGCATGGAAGAAGATGAAGATGCATTGAATATTGCTGATATTTTAATGGCGGAAGATGATGGTAATGCCGATACAAAGGAATTGCAGCAACTGTTTTGGGACGCGTTTTTTAATGCGCTGGAAGAACTGCCCGCAAGCCAGCGCGATGTTTTTATTTTAAATGAACTGGAAGATAAAACGCTGCAGCGGATTGCCGATATGCAGGGCGAAAATTTAAAAACAATCATATCAAGAAAGCGGTATGCAGTAAATCATTTACGCAAAAGGCTTGAAGACTTATATAATGAATTCATAAATTACTAAAATACATTTTATGCCACGCAATAAAAGAATGTTCCCGTTCCCGTTTTTAATATTGCCATTGATATTATTGGCAGGGCTTATTGTGATGTTGTTATGGAATGCAATTATGCCAGTTGCTATTCACGCATCAACACTTAATTACTGGCAGGCACTTGGCTTATTTATTTTATCAAAAATATTATTTGGCGGTTTCCGGGGAAGGCCGCCTGTTGGGCGCGGGCCTGAAATGTGGCGGCGTGGCGGCGGCTGGCAGTTGCGGGAGAAATGGAAAAATATGAGTGATGAAGAAAGGGCAAAATTCCGCGAAGCACTGAGGCAGCGCTGCCAAAAGCCACGGCAGGAATAAAAATGCATTCGCCTGCTTAATTTGATTATTTACCTACGGTTTTTGTTATTAAACCTAAAAGATAAAAGCCTGCAATAGCAAACAAAGATATTTTTGCATCTTTTATATACGCAGACAGTTGCAACTTTTGATTGGTTATTGAGGTCAACGCTTAAACTATCAACTTAAACATGAAGAAAAAACCAGGCATATTAAGTTTGCTGAAACCCTATTTAAGCATTGTATTGTTATTAATACTGTTCACGCTTTTAAGCAATGGGATAAATTTATTAATACCAAAGCTTATAGCATCCGGCATTGACAATTTTAGTGCAGCGCATTTTTCTTATACAACAACTATAACGCAATTTCTCATAGCAGTTGTGAGCATATTCATATTCTCATATCTGCAAAGCATCATTCAAACTTATGCTTCCGAACGGGTGGCAAGAGACCTGCGTACAAAGTTGTCTGATAAAATTTCAAAACAATCTTATGCTTTTATTGAAGAAGCTAATCCATCCAAACTGCTAACCAATCTCACTGCCGATGTTGATTCCATAAAAATGTTTGTCTCCCAGGCAATAGTCTCCATCACATCGTCTGCATTCATTATAATCGGCGCAAGTATTTTGTTGCTTACCATTAACTGGAAACTTGCTTTATGCGTTATAGCCATCATTCCAATAATTGGCGTTACTTTTTTTGTGGTATTAAAAAAAGTGAGGGTTTTATTTATACAAAGCCGGGCTGTGATTGACTGGCTGAATAAAGTAATTAATGAAAGTATTTTAGGCGCTGCTATTATCCGCGTGGTCAATTCACAGCAAACAGAATACAACAAATTTCTTGAAGCCAATACAAAAGCAAGGGATTTTGGTTTATCTATATTAAAATTATTTGCAGGCCTCATTCCCGTTATCACATTCACATCAAACATGGCTGCATTAACCATATTGGCATTAGGCGGTCATTTTGTTATTTCAGGCAGCATGAGCCTTGGTGATTTTGCTGCCTTCAACAGTTATCTTGCCATGCTCATTTTCCCGGTGCTTGTTATTGGTTTTATGAGTAATGTAATTGCGCAGGCAACAGCTTCGTACCAACGCATCAGCAATATAATTGAAGCGCCCGATCCACCTGAATCCGGAACAATAACAAAACCGCTTGAAGGTGCAGTGCAGCTTGATAATGTAAATGTTATTTATGGCCAAACGCCTGTATTAAAAGATATCAGCTTTAGCGTTAAGCCTTCTTCCCGCATAGCAATTATCGGTCCTACAGCGGCCGGTAAAACGCAATTATTATACCTGCTTACCGGTTTAATAAAACCTGCTTCGGGCAATATAAAATTCGACGGGCATACGATTGAAGAATATAACAGTGAAGCTTTTCACAGGCAGGTGGGTTTTGTTTTCCAGGATAGTATTATTTTCAATATGAGCATACGCGAGAACATTGCATTCAGCGATACAGTTACAGATGAATCTCTGGAGAATGCTGTTTCAACCGCCGAATTAAAAACATTTATTAACAGCCTTCCCGATAAATTGGATACCATTGTTTCAGAACGCGGCTCAAGCCTTTCTGGCGGCCAGAAGCAACGAATTATGCTGGCCAGGGCGCTGGCATTAAACCCTAAAATTTTATTGCTGGATGATTTTACATCGCGTGTTGACAACAATACGGAAAAGAAAATTCTTGATAACATACAAAAAAATTATCCAGGCCTTACATTGATTTCTGTAACACAAAAAATGGCAACCGTTGAAGAATACGACCAGATAATTTTATTGATGGAAGGCGAAATCATTGCCACAGGCAAACACGAGCAACTGGTGCATACCAGCCCTGAATATGTTCAACTATTGAATTCACAAAAAAGCACCAGCAGTTATGAATTACAATCTTAATGAAACCGTTGATAATAAGAAAAAAATATCTACCTGGCCTGCGCTCAGGAACCTGTTGCAGTTAATAGCGCATGAAAAAAAGAACCTGGTGCTGGCATTTGTTATCATATTGCTCAATGCCATAATTAATCTTATCGGGCCATTGCTTATTGGTTATACCATTGACCGCTATGTACAGCATAAAGACTATAATGGTGTGCTGTTTTTTTCATCCATACTATTGGTGATTTACCTGATGGGCCTGTTCACCAGTTATTTTCAAACCAAGATAATGGGAAGCATCAGCCAGCGCATGTTATTTACTCTGCGCAACACTATTTTTCATAAACTGCAATCGTTGCCTGTAGCTTTTTTTAATGCCAATAAAGCCGGCGATCTTATATCAAGGGTAAATAATGATACGGATAAGATAAACAGTTTCTTTTCCCAAAGCCTTATGCAGTTTATTGGCAGCATTATGACTATGGCCGGCGCCGGTATTTTTCTTTTATCCATACACGTTGAGCTGGGTGCGGCAGCGCTTGCACCGGCTTTGCTCATTTTTATTTTTACAAAGCTTTTGTCACCCTGGATAAAGAAAAAGAATGCAACCAATCTTAAAAGTGTTGGCAGCTTAAGCGGCGAAATACAGGAAAGCCTTGACAATTTTAAAGTGATCATCGCCTTCAACCGCCGCGATTATTTCAGGGAACGTTTTGATGAAGTTAACCAGCAGAATTATAAAACAGCTGTTGGCGCAGGGCTGGCTAATAATTTATTTTTACCGGTATATAGTTTCTTTTCAGGCCTTGCGCAATTAATAGTGTTAACACTTGGCATTTATCTTATTATAAACGGAAGTTTTTCTATTGGCCTGCTGGTAAGTTTCCTGGCTTATGTTACTTATTTCTACAACCCGCTGCGGCAATTGGCTGCTTTATGGACAAACTTCCAGGTGGCTATGGCGGGATGGGACAGGATATCGAAAATACTTTCAATGCAAACAGATCTTGTTACAATTAATAACAATCATTCAATTGCATCTGATGCGTTGATCGAATTTAAACATGTGCATTTTGGTTACGACAGCAAAGAAGTATTGCATGATATCTCACTCAAATTATCCAAAGGAAAAACGTATGCATTTGTAGGGCCAACCGGTGGCGGAAAAACAACAACCGCTTCTTTAATTGCACGTTTATACGATCCTGTAAAGGGCACAATTTTTCTGGATGGAAAAGATATCCGCACGTACACACCAGAGGAACGTTCCGGAAAAATCGGATTTATATTGCAGGAACCCTTCTTGTTTACAGGCACGGTAAAAGATAATATTTTATATGGCAATGAAGCCTATAAAAATTATACGGATGAACAGGCGGAAACACTTATTCATACAGCAAACCTGCAAAGCCTTATAGATGTTTTTGAAGACGGCTTGCAAACAAAAGTTACATCATCCGGTAATAATATCAGCCTTGGCCAGAAGCAACTGATTGCATTCATGCGGGCCGTATTGCGCAATCCTGAGATATTGATTTTAGATGAAGCCACTGCAAACATCGATACGGTTACCGAACAACTGCTGGAAGATATTTTAAACAAGCTCCCTGAAAGCACAACACGCATTATCATAGCACACAGGCTTAATACCATTGAGAATGCCGATGAAATCTATTTTGTAAATGCAGGTGAAGTTATGCGCGCCGGCTCCTTCAATGATGCCATTGATAAATTGCTTCATAATAAACGTGTGAGCTGATAATATAAATGGCAGGTGTTTTGTAGTTTATTGGCATACTAAATTGTTTTATTATGTTAACGAAAATTACAGATGTACCCGATTATGTTGCTGCATTTAAAGCCACAGGCGAAATAGATAAAGATGATTACAAAAATGTTTTAATGCCTGAGATTGAAAGGATAGATAAAGCCCATGGCCATATTCACTTTTTGTATGTGCTGGAAACGCCTGTGAAAAATTTTTCTGTTGGAGCATGGATAGAAGATGCATGGACGGGCCTGAAACACTTCAGGGGCTGGAAAAAAATTGCCATTGTAACAGATGAACACGCAGTAGAAGCTATCACCGATAAAATCGGCGTTATGATTCCCGGTGAAACAAGAGGATTCAAATTATCAGAACTTGAAGCCGCCAAAAAATGGGTAGCTTCGGAAAACTGATCCTTCCCATACATCATTCGCATACAGTCCTTTTCATTTGTAATAAGCACTCAATATTTCATCAATCACCAGGATGAATAATTGAGTGTTTTTTTTCAACAAAATTTCTTCTCTTTTTTAAAGTAATTTCTTCGCTTGCTCGTCTTCCTTATAAATACTATTTAAAATTTATTTTATGAAGACGATACAAATTTTAAAAGCAATAGCATTTGGCATACTTGCCGGTGCAGTATTATTTTTCATTCCATTCCCGTTCCGTTTCTTTTTCGGGTTCTTTTTTATATTCTTTATCATCAGGTTTTTTGCCTGGGGAAGATGGGGGAGAGGATATGGCCGCAACAATTTCGGCAGCCATCATTTCTGGAACCCTTCTTACACGCAACGCTGGCAAAACATGAGCGAAGAAGAACGTAAAACTTTCATTCAGAAAATGGAAAATGAGTTATTTAAAACAAACATTGCATCTGAATAATTACATCATTTTAAAACATTTCAATCATGAGAAGAGGTGGTTTATTTTTTATAGGGTTTATAGCAGCTATTATAACCATTATAAGTTTAAACGTGGCATTTGGCGGGCCTGGTTATTATCATAACCGCTTTGCACGATATGAACGGTTTCATCACTGCGACGGCCGTTATTATGATCATCGCAACAATGATGATAAAAACCTGCAAAATGAAAACAGGCAAAACAGGGACTCAGGCTACAGTTATTAATTATAGTAAAAAAAGAGAGAAGTATGTACAACAAACATTCATTTGCGCCATTTATGCGTGCTGCCCGCGGAAGGCATTATCATCCGTTTATGCAATCAATATTTCGTGCGCCGGTAAATATTTATAAAACTGAAAACAGTTTTGAAATAATGGTTTTTGCACCGGGCAGGGTTAAAGAAAATTTCAATGTAAAAACACAAGGCAACGAACTGGTGGTTTCTTATAAACCGCAGGAAGGTTTGCAAAGCCCGGATTGGCTTAAAAAAGAATACAGCCGCGGTGGTTTTGAACGCACATTTACTATTGATGATTCCATCGATACAAACAATATCAAGGCAAATTATATTGATGGTGTATTGCAGATAAGCCTGCCGGTAATACCTGGCAAGGAAACGCCACAACAGGATATACCTGTAAATTAAAAATTGTATTACTTGTAAAAAGGAAAGAGGCTGTTTTTAAGGCAGCCTCTTTTGTTTTCTCATAAAATAAATCAAACAGATAATTTAGACAACTACGGGCGCCGCATTTAAAATTTCTTGTGTAACATTTGGCGCATATTTTTCAAAATTCTTTATAAATAAACCGGCAAGCATATTCGCTTGTGCATCGTATTCATTTTTATACGACCACGTATTTCGCGGATTTAATATTTCCGGTGGCACGCCAGGGCAGGTGCTGGGCATCATCATACCAAACACAGGATGTTTTTCAAATGCTGTTTTTTTAAGGCTGCCATTTAAAGCGGCACCTATCATGGCACGTGTATAATTTAACTTAATGCGGCCTCCAACATTATAAGGGCCACCAATCCAGCCGGTATTTACCATCCATACATTTACATTATGTTCTTTTAGTTTATTGCCCAGCATTTCAGCATAGCAGGCGGGATGCAATGGTAAAAACGGCGCACCAAAGCAGGTGCTGAAAGTAACTTTTGGTTCTGTAACGCCTTCTTCTGTGCCGGCAACTTTTGCCGTATATCCACTTAAAAACTGATACATTGCCTGGCCCGGTGTAAGCAGGCTTATTGGCGGCAAAACGCCATAAGCATCACAGGTTAAAAAGAAAATATTTTTTGGTGTTCCGCCAATGCTGGGATGTGCGGCATTGGAAATAAAATCGAGCGGGTAACTTACCCTTGTATTTTCCGTTATTTTTTTGCTGGAAAAATCAATCTCATTGGTGCCATCAAAGAAGGTTATGTTTTCCACCAGCGCACCCGGCTTTACGGCATGAAATATCTCAGGTTCTTTTTCTTTATTCAGGTCAATACATTTTGCATAACAGCCGCCTTCAAAATTAAAAACACCTGTATCTGTCCAGCCATGTTCATCATCGCCAATGAGCTCTCTTTCCGGGTCTGTACTCAGCGTTGTTTTGCCCGTTCCACTTAAACCAAAAAATACAGCTACATCGCCTTTTTTACCAATGTTGGCGCTGCAATGCATACTTAATACACCCTCATTGCGCGGTAACAGGTAATTTAAAATGGAGAAAACCCCTTTTTTTATTTCGCCGGTATAGCCTGTGCCGCCAATTAAAACCGTTTTATGAGTGAAGGAAATAATAGCAAAGTTTTCCTGGCGTGTGCCATCGGTTTTTGGATCAGCTTTAAAAGATGGCGCCTGTAAAATATGCCAGCCGGGCCTGAATGTTTCCAGTTCTGCTTCGGTTGGCCGTATGAACATGTTGTAGGCAAACAAATTGCTCCACGGGTTTTCATTAATTATGCGGATAGGGAAGCTGTAATTTTCATCAGCGCAGGCATAGCAATCCCTCACCCAAATGTCTTTTTGTGAATTTAGATGCTGTGTTAATTTCTCTCTTAATTGAAAAAAATATTTTTCATCAATAGCAATATTAAAATTGCTCCAGTTTATACTATTTTTTGTAATTGCATCGGCCACAAAAAACCTGTCTTTAGGGCTTCTGCCTGTAAAAGCGCCGGTTAGCACGCATAAGGCACCGGAACTGCTGAGCACGCCTTCCCTGCGGTGTAAAGTTTGTGCTGTAAGTTCATGCGGTGAAAGCTGGTAATGAATGTGCGGTACGGTCAGCCCGATCTTTTTTAACTGTGCGGCTGGTACAAAAGCTGTTTCAACTGCCATAGAATTTTTTTAGTTAAACAGATAGAAAGGGCAAATGTATTTACAAAAACTTACTACCGTTAGTTTTTTTTATCATTTTTTATTTTGATTAAACTTTTAGGAAAAAAAGCCAACTAACAGGTTGAATTGAGAAAGTCTTATACTTTCACATTGAGCACTTGGTAAATAATTTTTAATTTAGCCCAATTATTTAAAAACAATTTGCATGAAAAAAGTTTTTGCCCTAATGATAGCATTAGCCGGAGTAATTTCTGTTAATGCCCAGCAGGATCCGCAACCGGTGGAAGACATTTCAAAAGTGATACAATTTAAGGAAACAGACCACGATTTTGGTAAAATACCTTATGGAAAACCTGCAGAATTTAATCTCGATATGAAAAATATTTCTGCCGATTCTATAGCAATTGAAGACGTGAAAGTGGGTTGCGGCTGTACCACGCCTAAATGGAAACCCGGCCCTTATGCACCCGGCCAGGATTTTGATATAACCATTGGTTTTAACGGTTATACAGAAGGCGCTTTCAGTAAAGTGGTAACCCTATATTTTAAAGGCGGTTTAAGCAAGGTTATTAAATTTCACGGTGAAACCTTTAAAGCGCCCGATAATGCTGCACCGGCCAATGGCGCGGTTAGCCAGTTAAAACAAGGAGGAAATTAATATGAAAATTATATTAAGCTGTATAGCTGCTTTCCTGTTTATTACAGGCGCCAATGCGCAATCAGACAGCATTGATGTGTTTAAAGCCACTACACATTCATTTGGTAAAATAAAACAACACGTACCGGCAACCACTGAATTTTCATTTACCAATAATACCGGCAAACCACTGATAATTGAAACCGCGGTGGCAGAATGCGGGTGTACTACACCGGAATATCCAAAAACACCTATTCAGCAGGGTAAAAACGGAACAATAAAGGTTACCTATAACGCTGAAAGCCCCGGTAAATTTACCAAAAGGGTTACGGTAAAATTTCTTAATGTTAAATACCCGGTGATACTTACTATTGATGGTGACGTTCAAACAAAATCATAATCATAATAAAATAGGTTTAAAGGGCCCCGCTATTGCGGGGCTTTTTTGTTTTATTGCCTCTTCATCAAAATTTACAAAATAGTTTCACCGGTTTATTGAACAAATACAAGGTATTCCCATGCCTGCAACTCAAAACTTTGAACTTCGCCAAGTTTATAGGTCATTCCTGAAAACAAGTGTGTAAAGTCACCTTTAATTAATGGGTGTTCTATTTTAAACTGCAACCTGTCGCTGTTACTAAAATTCATTATAACAAGCACTTTGTTTTTTTCTGTGTAACGCAGGAAGGCAAAGATGTGATCGTTATATTCATTAGGCAACACGTTCATGCAGGCGCCATCATGTAAAGCAGTATTTGAAGATTTAAGTTGCAGCAGGCTTGTATAAAAGTTTTCGCGTTTTAAGGGTTCAGCCCATTCAATAGAATCTTTTTCAAAAAATTTAAGCCGCTTTAAATTCGGCAATTCCTGGCCACTGTAAATAAGCGGTACTCCCGGCCATACAAAACTAAATACGGCCAGCATAGCGGCAGCCGCTCCATATTTCTCATATTCTGTTCCGTTCCAGCTGTTTTCATCATGGTTAGAGGTAAAGAACAGTTTTAATGCGCCCGGCGGGTAATCCTGGTATTCTTTTAAAACAACCTTCAAATTATGCAGGCTGCCAAAATTATTTACCAGTTTGTCTGTGGCATGCATCCATTTCCAGGCGTAGGTAACATCAAACACTTTATGATATTCGGGCACCTCACATTCTGCCAGCCAGAATAATGGTTTGATGGTTTCACATTGCGCCTTGGCTTCAATCCAAAAATCAAGTGGTACCAAATGCGCCATATCGCAGCGAAAGCCGTCGATATCGCATTCCTTTATCCAGTATTGCATACTTGCAATCATGGCGGCTCGCAGGTCTTTATTTTTATAATTCAAATCAATTACATCTGCCCAGCCATGTCGTTCAACAAAATTGCCTGCAGCATCTTTTTCATACCAGTCCGGGTGCTCTTTTGCCCAGTGATGATCGTAACCGGTATGGTTAGCAACCCAATCAATAATTAATGTGAAACCTAAATCATGCGCCTGTTTCACCAAATCCTTAAAATCATCCAGGCTGCCAAATTCAGGATTAATGGAAACATAGTCGCTGCAGGCATAATAACTGCCCAATGTACCTTGTCTTTTTTCAATACTTATTGGCGTTACGGGCATCAGCCATATTATTTTTACGCCCATGTTTTTAAGGCGCGTCAAATGCGCGGCAAATGCCTTAAACGTTCCTGCCGCAGTAAACTGTCGAATATTTACTTCATAAATACTGGCGCTGCTTTTCCACTCCTGTGTATATATACTTTCAGCCATACATAATTATTGCAAAGCAAAATAAAGCAACTGTGGCAAATAGCTTGCATTCAAAACAAATACTATTATTTTGCCGTGTTAAAATGAGCAGTGCACACCTTTCCCGGAGAATAAGTTTGTTACAGGCCAGTGCCATCAATATGATTGATATGGTGGGCATAGGCCCGTTTGTGGTTATGAGTTTTGTGGTTGAAAAAATGCATGAAGAATATTCATTTCTTTATGCCTGGATTGCCGGCGCTATCCTGTCTTTTATTGACGGCATGGTGTGGAGCGAATTAGGCGCAACCTTTCCGTTAGCCGGTGGCAGCTATAATTTTTTGAAAGAAGGTTTCGGTAAAAAATGGGGCAGGCCGATGAGTTTTTTATTTGTCTGGCAAACCATGATACAGGCGCCGTTGGTTATTGCTTCTGCAGCCATAGGCTTTGCACAATATTTTAATTATCTCATTCCATTAAGCGGGTTTGAAAGCAAAATTGTAAGTGGCGCTGTAGTGGTGCTTATCGTTTTTTTGTTGTATAGAAAAATTGAAGCTATTGGTAAAATAAGCGTATTGCTTTGGATTGGGGTATTTGTAATAATGGGCTGGATAATTATCGGCGCGTTTATGCATGGCAATGTAGCGATGCCTTTGCAGCATTTAAATGATAATATTGAACTCAACAGTGGCTTTGCGGCGGCATTGGGTTTTGCCTGCGTTAAAACGGTGTATAGCTATTTAGGCTATTATAATGTTTGCCATTTGGGGGGCGAGATCATTAATCCTGAAAAAAATATTCCGCGAAGCATGTTCATTTCCATTGCCGTTATTTGTTTTTTGTATTTGATGATGAATGTAAGCGTGGCTTCGGTTTTGCCTTTACATACCATTGCGGGAAGCAGCTTTGTGGTGAGTGAATACATTAATGTAATTGCAGGGCCAACTGCCGCCATGATTGCAACGGCCATTATTTTATGGGTGGCATTTGCCTCCGTATTTTCCGCAACACTTGGTTATAGCCGCATACCTTATGCGGCGGCAAAAGACGGTGCATTTTTTTCTGTATTTGCAAAACTGCATCCCACCAAAAACTTCCCTTATATTTCTTTGCTGATATTAGGCGCCGTTGCTTTTGTTTTCAGCTTGCTTTTCAGGCTGGGCGATGTTATTACTGCCATTCTCGCCATGCGCATATTGATACAATTTGTGGGGCAGGCCATTGGCTTGTTGTTATTGCACAAACGCAAAGGGCGCGGCTTTTTTAAATGGAAAATGCCTTTGTTTCCATTGCCTGTATTGCTGGCTATTGCGATGTGGTTGTTTATTTTTTATTCTACAGAAGTGCGGATGATGCTGATTGCAGGTGTAATTATTTTGGCAGGAATAATCGCTTATGTGATTAAAGCATTTTATCAAAAAGAATTTCCGTTTAAAGATGAAGCGTTGATGAAGGATTGATGAGACTGGTAAACCGCCGCAATAATTCATCACACCAGCCGCTCCAGCACATGCACTACAATAGGGCAAAACTCCGCATTTTTTAAAGTAATGTTTGGCCGCTTTATAAACACGTCTTCATCTGTATAGGGAAAACGTTCACAATCAGAAGGGCGCACTTCGTAAATACTGCAATAGTTATCGGCGCCAAGAAAAGGGCAGGGGGAAGATTTTACCACATAATCGCCATCTTCATCCAGCCTTAAATAGGTATCAATAAAATCGCTTTCCTTTTGCTTTAAATGTTTGCTGATACGTTTAATATCCGGCGTTTTAAAACGGGGTGAATAGTTTTTACAGCAGGCAGCACAGTCAAGGCAGTTTATTTTTTCAAAGGCTTCGTCATTCAATGCGGGCAAAGCTTTCAGCACTTTGTTTTTATCAGCGCGCTGCAAGAATTGCTTATATTTTTTCAGTTGAAGTTTATCTGTTTTAACCTGCATAAAAGCAAAGGTATTGGAAGCTGAAATGTTTTGACAAGCAATTCCAACGTTTTTAAATAAGCTGCTGTCATTTGGCAGGATTTATATAATACTTTAACAATGAAAACTAAATTGGCTGTTTTTTGTATCACCGCAATTGCCTTTTATGCGTGCTCTAAAAAAGAATCTCTTGGAAAACATGAATATATTGGTTTTTATTACGAACAAACAAAATGCAGCGATCCCTGGGAAACCAGTGGCGACGATAGTGTAACCCTGGAAAATGTAGCCAGTTATTTAAATGCACATGATCTATATATTGCCGGATTGTCGATAGAACAAACCAGTGCCGGCGATGCATCTTGTGCTGCCTGTAGTTGTAAAACGGGAAAAACCATTTATGCAACTACACTAAATAGTGATAACCAAAAAAAATCTTATGAAGATATAGGGTTTAAATACAGGTAAATCTGCTGTTTAAATTTCCCTGAATTTTTCTAACGTGCCTTTCACAACACATCAGTTATTTTTGCACTTTTAAATAAACTGCTGCAAAACTGTTTGATGGATGCTTTAAGGGAACAATGGCTTATTTTAATTTCAACCCCCATTTATTTTATTATAATCGGGCTTGAGATTTTGCTTTCACATCTCAGCCATCGCAAAGCTTATACTTTAAAAGATACGGTTACAAACCTGTATTTAATGCTGGTGAATTCCGGTATTGACCTTGCCTTTCGTATCGTGTATCTTGCCATTCTGCAATATTTTTTTCTGCATGCTGCCATGCAATGGCATAATGCTTTCTTATATTGGCTGGTATTATTGCTGGCAGAAGATTTTTTGTATTACTGGCTGCACCGCTTCGACCATGAAGTCCGCTTTTTCTGGGCAACACATGTTACGCATCACAGTTCGGAAAAATTAAATTTTTCTGTGGGTTTCCGCTCATCTGTGTTTCAGCCGCTGTACCGTTTTATTTATTTTATACCATTGGCCTGGCTGGGCTTTAAACCCATCGACATTGTATTTATGTATTCTGCCACGCAAATATGGGGCATTTTTGTGCATACGGAAATGATCAATAAAATGGGCTGGCTGGAATATATACTTGTTACGCCTTCGCATCACCGCGTACACCATGCTTCCAACCCAAGATACCTGGATAAAAATATGGGCATGTTTTTAATTGTATGGGATAAATTATTCGGGACCTTTCAACAGGAGTTGCCCGAACAGGAATACCAGCCCATAAAATATGGCCTTACTAAAAACATTGAAAACCTAAATGCCGTAACCATTATTTTTCATGAATGGGCGCAGATGTGGAAAGACGTTTTTCAAAAAGGCATCAGCTTCAAGCAAAGGCTCGGCTATTTGTTTGGCCCGCCCGGCTGGAGCCATGATGGGAGCCGCATGACGAGCGATGAAATGCGGGTAGCAGAAGAAAACGAGATGGCTTTAGAAGGAAGATGTTGCATTAGAACCAGTGGCTTTGCATAAACTATAAAATCTTTTTTTCCTTTAATATGGCTTGTTAATTACAAGAAAGTAACTCATTTATTTTTTAAATGCTCCGATAATATATTTCTCAATAAAACCAAATCCGAATCATTTGTTGTATCCCTATTGTAAATAACTTGTCCCGATTTGTCTATCAGATAAAGTTGAGGCACTCCACTTCCTCCCAAAGAATTAAAAAGAGGCATGCCTTTAAAAATTTGTGTCCAGTTCATGGAATATTTTTCAATTGCTTTTTGAAAAGCAGTTGAGTCTTCGTCAATACTAAACGAGATAAGTTTAAAATCCTGATCCTTATATTCTTCATTCAATTCTTTTAAAACAGGCAGCTCTTCCAAACATGGGCGGCACCAGGATGCCCAAAATTGAATTAATACAAGCTTATCCCTCAACTTTGACGATTCAACCTTGTTTCCACGAATATCTGAAACGGAAAAATCTGGAAAATTCGCATTTGAGGTAATTGCTATTTTATTTTTTATTAATGAAGCAATAAAGGCACCTGCTTTAGAATTTTTATACCTGTCAGTCAATACTGTATTGTATAAATTCATAAGCGTATCAGGCTTTACTGTTTCTGTATGTACAATATGGCTTTCAAAAAGCCAGAAAGCCATGAAAGAATCTGGATATTTTTTAATGAACTCAATTTTCTTATAATTTACGGTGTCAGAAAGCAAAAACGCCTGGTGTACCAGCCAGGGACTATCATTGAATTGAGCTCTGTTTGCATGATAAAAATCCCAAAACTTCTTGTTTTCCTTCGATATAAATGAATCCAAAAGGTCACCACCCATTTTGTTGTATGAAATCAAATTTTCTAAAGATTTTTCATCAATGGAAAAGATTTCTTTTTCATCTTTAGCTGGTTTAATAAAAATGTCCAATTTGCCTTTTGCAAAGAAAAAATTTTTAACTGCACTGGTAGTATCACTGTTTATACATCTGATTGAAATATACCCAAATGGAGAGAACAATTCTCCTTTCCAATATTCATCATTTTTCGGTTTGAAATTATATGCTGTAATTCCATCATTAATCACTACAGAAAATCTGCCCAATGGTAATGAAGTATCAAAATTAAGTTTTACATAAGCTGAATCCGCTGCAAACAAACAGGTTCCAATTATCAGAAAGGGTATCGTTAAAAAAAATTTTAATGATGCTATCATATAATAAGGGTTTTTTTCTGTATCAAAATAAATATAATTTTTTAGTCAGCTAATCTGATTAACGCTCCATTCACACCTTTTCCACTTTCACTTTTATTAACAAATGATTGCGCGTAACTTTGCGCATCTTTTTTTAATCCCTTTTTTATAGGAGTTAGTATGAATCTATTTGAATCTCAGTCCGGCGAATTTGCAGGGCGGCATATGGGCATTGATGACACATCAGTAAAAGAAATGCTGAAAGTGATCGGGGTAAACAATTTAAGTGAATTGGTGCAAAAAACCGTACCGGCAAACATACGTATGAACCATGAGCTGAAGCTGCCTGAAGCTATGAGCGAATACGAATACCTGCAGCATATAAAAAACATTTCCCTTAAAAATAAAATCTTCAAAAATTATATAGGCCAGGGTTATTATGATACTATAACGCCTTCCGTTATCCTCAGAAATGTTTTTGAAAACCCGGGATGGTACACGCAATATACACCTTACCAGGCCGAGATTTCACAGGGGCGTTTGGAAAGTTTATTGAACTTTCAAACCATGGTAAGCGATCTTACAGGTTTGCCTATAGCCAATGCATCATTGCTGGATGAAGCCACGGCGGCAGCGGAAGCTATGACCATGTTCTTTAACCTGCTTAACCGCGATCATGATCATATTGAAAGGGCAAAGTTTTTTGTTGATGAAGAAATTTTCCCACAAACAAAAGCTGTTTTAATAACGAGGGCAAAACCTGTTGGCATTGAACTGGTATTTGGCGATTATAAAACGGCTTCCATAGATAAATCTTTCTTTGGCGCAATTGTTCAATATCCCAATGATAAGGGTTCGATAGAAGATTATCGTGAGTTTATTCACGAAGTGCACAGCAACAATGCTTTTGTGGTAATGGCCACAGATTTGCTTGCGCTAACATTATTAACTTCTCCCGGAGAATTAGATGCAGATTGTGCGGTTGGCTCCGCCCAGCGTTTTGGCGTGCCGCTTGGTTATGGCGGGCCGCATGCAGCCTTTTTTGCAGCGAAGGATGAATTTAAAAGAAACATTCCCGGCCGTATTATTGGTGTTAGCGTAGACGCGCAGGGCAACCGCGCTTTACGCATGGCTTTACAAACAAGGGAGCAGCATATAAAACGCGAAAAGGCTACATCCAATATTTGTACGGCGCAGGCTTTATTGGCCAATATGTCGGCAATGTATGCCGTGTACCATGGCGGCGAAGGCCTGAAAAATATTGCCAAACGCGTTGCGGTGCTTGCACAAATTGTAGCTGACGGTATTGAAGCAAGAGGCTTTCAGCTTATATCGCAAAACTATTTTGATACCATAACCGTTAAGGTTGATGATATAAAAGCTATAAAGGAAAAAGCGGAACGCCAGAAGATCAACCTCCGTTATATTGATAATAATTTGATTGGCATTTCCCTGGATGAAACCGTGATGGTGGACGATCTCTATGATCTCATTAACTGTTTTGAAAACGATACTGACCCGGTTGGTTTTGGCATTGAAGAAAACATCGAACCCGAACATATTCCTCCTTTTGCAAAAAGATCATCATCATTCTTAACACATCCTGTTTTTAATATGCATCGCAGCGAAAGCCAGATGATGCGTTATATAAAATGTTTGGAGAATAAAGACCTTTCTTTAAATACTTCCATGATCTCTTTGGGAAGCTGCACCATGAAATTAAATGCAGCAACAGAAATGATTCCATTGAGCTGGAATCACTGGAGTAAAATACATCCTTTCGCACCAAAAGAACAGGCAGGCGGTTACCAGTTGATGATTGAAGAGCTGGAAGATTATTTAAGCGAGATAACCGCATTCGATGCCTGCAGCCTGCAACCCAACAGCGGCGCACAGGGCGAATATGCGGGCTTATTAACTATAAAGGCTTACCATGAAAGCAGGGGCGAAGCGCATAGAAATATAATGTTGATTCCTATTTCGGCACATGGCACCAATCCCGCATCGGCTGTAATGGCGGGCATGAAAGTAGTAGTAGTAAAGGCTTTGGAAAATGGTTATATTGATGTAAATGACCTCAAGTTAAAAGCTGAACAGCATGCAGCTAATCTTGCCGGCATTATGATAACGTATCCAAGTACCTACGGTGTATATGAAGAAACTGTAAAAGAGATCACAGAGATAGTACATGCCCATGGCGGGCAGGTGTATATGGATGGCGCTAATATGAATGCGCAGGTTGGCTTAACAGCGCCGGGTTTAATAGGCGCCGATGTTTGCCATCTTAATCTTCATAAAACATTTGCTATTCCGCATGGCGGTGGTGGCCCCGGCATGGGCCCCATTTGCTGCAAAGAACATTTGAAACCGTTTTTACCAGGCAGTCCGGCTAACGGTCAACCATCAACGGGTAATAGCGTAAGTGCTGCGCCTTATGGTTCGGCCTCCATTTTATTAATCAGTTATGCTTACATAAGATTATTGGGTAGAGATGGTGTGAAGAAAGCAAGTGAATATGCTATTTTAAATGCCAACTATATGCGGGCAAGGTTACAGGAAGCCTTTGATGTTTTATACCTTGGAACGAACGGCACCTGCGCACATGAATTTATTGTTGACCTGCGCCCGTTTAAAAAATCTGCAGAAGTGGAAGCCGAAGATGTTGCCAAGCGTCTAATGGATTATGGGTTTCATGCGCCTACCTTAAGTTTTCCTGTTCCGGGCACCATTATGATAGAGCCAACGGAAAGTGAAGATAAGGCAGAGCTTGACCGTTTTTGTGATGCGTTGCTCAGCATTCGTGATGAGATAAGAAATGTTGAAGAAGGTAAGGCTGATAAAAAGGATAATGCTTTAAAGAATGCACCACATACACAGGCAACAGTTTGTGCAGATGAATGGAGCCATGCTTATACAAGAAAGGAAGCGGCCTTCCCCTTATACTATGTTACGCAGAATAAATTCTGGCCTTCTGTAGCAAGGGTGAATAACACTTATGGCGACAGGAACCTTATATGCACCTGCGAGCCGGTAAGCGCTTATGCAACTGAAGCTGCGGAATAATGCCTAATCAAGTGAGCCGATAATCTTATCTATATTCAGGCTGTTTGCCATAGCCGTGAATATGGAATAATAAACGCCTTTATTATCAAAAAGGTCTTCGTGCGTCCCAACTTCTGCAACATGCCCTTTTTCTAACACCACAATATGATCGGCATCAATGATCTGCGATATACTGTGGGATATAATAATTACAGTCCTGTCTTTTTTAATAACATCGAGGCTGTTCTTTATTTGTTCTGTTGCAATGGCATCGAGGCTTGCAGTAGGTTCATCCAAAAAAATAATGGGCGGGTCTTTTAAAAATAATCTTGCAATGGCAATGCGCTGCTGTTGCCCGCCCGATAATAATTTTGCTTCCGATTCGTATCCCTTCGGCAAATCCATAATCTGCTCATGTATGTAGGCTTTTTTTGCCGCATCAATTATTTCTTCGCGTGTTGCATCTGTTTTTCCATACTGAATATTCTCAGCAATACTCCCGTTAAAAATGTGGTTCTTCTGCAATACAAGGCCAATGTTTTTTCTTAGTGCCTGTGTATCATAATCGGTAAGATTAATATCATCCAATAATATTTCACCGCTTGCCGGTTCATAAAATTTATCCAGTAAATTAATAATGGTACTTTTTCCGGCGCCGCTTAAACCAACCAATGCCGTAGTTTGACCGGCGGGTATTTCAAACGAAATATTAGATAACGCTTTTGTCCCGTTGGGATATTGAAAATCTACATTAATGAGTTTGAAATAACCGTTTACTTTTTGGGGAATATAATCGCCGCTTGATTCTGTTTCATTATTTGCTTCAAGAATATCAAAAAAGCCTTCGGAGTAAATCAATGCATCATTCAATTCATCATAAATACGATGCAGTTGCCGTATAGGGCTTGATACGTTGCCAAATAGCATAACATGATACATGATGGCGCCAATGGTCATGTTTCCATTCAATACAAAATAAGCAGTAAGAATAATAATGATAACTACGCCAATTTGCTCGATAAAGCTTTTAATGCTGTCGAAAATAAAATTCGTTTTGCGTGTTTGCATCTGGTTCTCCGTCATGTCATATTGAATTGTTTTATGACGTTCTGCTTCCAGCGGTTCACGAATAAAAGATTTGATAACGGTAATCGACTCGATAAGGCTGATGATAGAACTGCTTTTTACTTCACGGTACCGGCGCATCTTTCTCCTGAACCCGCCTAATTTATTTGCCTGCCGCTGGCTTACAAAAAAGTAAACAGGTACGATACATAAGCTTACCAAACCCACATAAAAATTAGCATAAAACATAAAGAATAAAGCCACAATAGCGTTGGTAAATAAGGGCAGGATATCGATGAAGAAATTTTGAACCAGTCTTGTTAAGCTGCTTATGCCCAAATCAATTCTTGTCTGCAATTTGCCGCTGTCATTATCTGAAGAAGTATAAAAAGCCATTTTATAAGACAGTATCTTTTCAACGATGGTCTGCGAAAAATCCCGCGCTATGTATATCCTTAATTTTTCACCATAAAACTTTTGTCCGAATTGTATCAATGAATACAAAAGTTCTTTGCCCAGCAAAACGGCGCTTATAATACCAAGAAGATAAAAGCCTTCCTGCAACGGCTGCTTATTTACCATGAGTTTATTAATGGAATCAACCGTATATTTTAATATGAATGCATTTACCTGCGCCGCAAATGAACCTATAGCCGTAAGTACAAGCGTTGCGGCAACCAGCTTATTGTAAGGTTTTACAAAAGGCCTTATTTTTTAAACAGTGCTTGTAATGTCAAACCATTTACGTTGATGAGTTTAACGTAATTTTTTTATGAAGATATTCCTGAAATCAATTTCCTGTCCTTCACTCTGCAGCGCAATGAAACCGCTGCTTAACAATTTGCCATCCTGTTTTTGAGCAGGATCATAACCATTGGCAACGCCGCCGCCTATCTGCGGTTTTGAATATTGTAATACCGTGTCACCGTTGATGATATGCGTAATAAGTGAATCGCCCAGCACGATTAATTCTCCTTTCACCCATTGATCACCATAATAAGTTTTAGAACTTGAATTAATGCAATGATCTGGAGAAATTCTTCCTTTATACACTACATCGGTTCCCGGCGAGCACATATTGCCGGTAGGTCTTGGCTCGCCTTCTTTCACGCCACCCAGCAACTGCATCTCAATAGAGATAGGCCAATCCTGTTCTTTGGGCATTGTTTTAGGGTCCTGTGAATGAAACATAACGCCGCTGTTCAGCAAAGTGTATTCCGGCGCGGTTTTCATCCATTGGCCCACAAAACGGTATTCAAATTTGAGGTGAAAATAAGAGAAAGGTGTTTTATAATACAGGTGGCCAAACTGCTCACTAAAATCTTTGTATTGGTCGTAGCGCACTTTTATCATACCGTCTTCAACCCGAAATGTGTTGCCGAAATTTTCATTGTATTCATGATGATGGATTTTTACATTCCAGTCTTTAATGTCTTTGCCATTGAAAAGCTGTATCCAGCCATCGTTTTCATTGGCTATGGTTTTAGCAGTTTTTGGAGTACAGCCTGTTAGCAAAACCAGTATTAAGTTTAGTGCAAAAAAGTATTTCATGAAGTGAAATTTGTGGCGATAAATATAAGGAGTGTAATACTTTTTTAAGTAATGATTATTGAAGGAATTGATACGCCTGCTGCTTATCTTAAAAACCAAAAGATATACGTACAGTCCGAACAAACAAAACATGTTGCTGATCTGTCCGTCCAGTCTAAATTAAAAAAGGTGGACGATGATCTGTTAAGCTGTGCACGCCGCGTCCAGAAATATTTATTTGCGCATACAGGGCAAACAAGCTGGTGGCCCTTTACTTCAACCGTTTGAGGTTCTTTTTTGCCGAATAATTTCATAGTGCATGAAATTACGTTAAATGATGAATCCATAACCGTGTGAATCCTATTTTTGCAGCACAAAAAATAACCTCATGAAAAAATTATTTATTATTTGCGCCGCTTTTCTTTTCCCTGCTTTGGTAATGGCGCAGCCGCCGGCCGGTAATGCAAATCCCGGCGATAAATATGGAGAAATAATAACTGCAGATGATGCTTTTGATGTGGCTGTTGTTCCTGCAAAACTTGAAACTACTCCTTCTTTTAATACGAAAATAAAAGCCAAAGTTTTAGATGTTTGTCCCAAAAAAGGTTGCTGGCTTAAGATTGCGGTAAACGACTCAACGGAAGCTTTTGTAAAAATGAAAGATTATGCATTTTTTACGCCGGTTGCCATTAAAGGAAAAACTGTTGTAATAGATGCGGTTGCCAGCATTAAAACCACGCCGGTAAGTGAATTGCGGCACTATGCGGAGGATGCAAAAAAATCACAGGAAGAAATTGCTGCCATTACTGAACCTAAAAAAGAAATAAGCTTTCTTGCAAACGGAATAGTGGTGGTTGAATGATCAGTCAAACAGGTGGTTATCCATCAACTTTTCTTCCTCTTTATTAATGGCTGATGTATGAGAGGATTCTTTCATAAAAACATATACCAGCAACGAGATAAAGACACAGCCTGAAATATACCAATAGAAATAATTTTCATGGCCTGCAGCTTTAAACCATAATGCAATGTATTCAACCGTTCCGCCAAATACAGCAACCGTAAATGCATAAGGCAGTCCCACTCCCAAAGCCCGCACTTCAGCGGGAAATAATTCAGCTTTTACCACTGCATTAATGCTTGTGTAACCGCTAACAATTATAAGTGCGGCTATAAGCAATATGAATGCTATCCATTTTGATGATGTTGTGCTTAATGCGGTGAGCAACGGTACTGTAAACAAAGTGCCGAGAATGCCAAAGCCGATAAGCAACGGCCGCCTGCCAATACGGTCTGAAATACTGCCGAATGCAGGTTGTAATAATGCAAAAATTAAAAGCGAGCAAAAGGAGAGGAGCGTAGCATCCTGTTTACTGAGATGTACCGTGTTCACCAAAAACTTTTGCATGTAAGTAGTATAAGTGTAAAACGCCATTGTGCCGCCAAGTGTAAGCCCTATAACGGTCATGATGGCTTTAGGATGTTTGAACAATTCCTGCAATGTGCCGCGTTGTATTTTTGTTGTGCCCTGTTTTTCAAATGCAGTTGTTTCTTCAAGGCTTCTTCTTAAATAAAAAGCCACAATAGAAAGAATAGCGCCCACTATAAATGGAATGCGCCAGCCCCAGTTTTCCAGGTCTTTTTCCGTAAGTATATTTTGTAAAAAAATAAGCAAAGCTGTGGCAATCAACTGGCCGCCAATAAGCGTTACATACTGAAAGCTGGAATAAAAACCGCGGTTCTTTTTATCTGCCATTTCGCTTAAGTATGTTGCAGCAACACCATATTCGCCGCCCACGCTTAAACCTTGCAGCAAACGCGCTGTGAGTAATATTACCGGTGCTATAATTCCTATGGCATTATAGGTAGGTGTTGCGGCAATAAGCAACGATCCAAACGACATAAGTAGTACAGATACTGTCATACTTTTTTTGCGGCCAACCCTGTCGGCAATGCGGCCGAAAAGCCATCCGCCTAAAGGCCGCATTAAAAACCCAAGCGCAAAAATGCCTGCCGTATTAAGCAATTGAATGGTTGAATTTCCTTTTGGAAAAAATGATGCTGAAAAATATAAAGCGAATGCTGCATACGTGTACCAGTCGTACCATTCCACAAGATTGCCAACAGAGCCGCCTACAATAGCTTTTATACGCGCCGATTTGTTTGATATATCTGCATTAATTTTTTGCACGCGGAAAGCTAATGAATTGTAAGATATATTGCCGCTCCTATACTTACTAACATTGCTTTTTGCACATGGCATTAATCTTTATCATTGCGCTTTTTTAATGAGCTGAAAGATGAGTGCAACGAATAACAACTTACCAAAGAAAACAATTATACTGCCCGCTGTAAAGCCCGGCAGGAAGAACGGGAAATATGAAACGGCTTTACTGCTCGATTTCGTTTCAAAAACTGAGCTCCCTTTTAATATTGCTGCATTGTTGGTGCAGGAAATAAACGGCGACCGGAATTATAAAGTCCTTCCATTAAGCGGCGAAAAAAGCCTGCGTGATTTTAGTAAACTACCACATGAAGTTGTTTATTCTATCCGTTTTCTTACAACAGAAAAACTGGCTGTACTAAGCCAGGAAGCAGAAAGAAACTATAATTCAAATAACAGAAGCGACGTTTCCTTTAAGGCATATAAAGAACAAAAAATAAGCTCGCATATTTATTACCGCCTGCAGGAATTAAAACCTTTCAGCACTATTTTAAAATGGTATTACAGGTATGCGGATGATCTTAATAATATCTTCATCAGGCCTGCCGCATTCAGCAATTATGCGCCAAAAATTTATTTTGAACTGGTGCGTACACCAGGCGGTTTATTGCGCATGTTGGTGTTGATAAATATCAATGAAGAATATTTTCCGTCCACTGATTTTACAAGACGTGGTTTTTTATTGCAAAGTAAAAACGAGTTCTTCCTGTTATCACCAAAAGATGTGGATATATTGAATAAATATCCACAGGGTTATATAGATGTACCACCTGAAAACGAAGCGGACTTTTTATGGCATGTCGTTGAGCCGCTTTCAAAAAATTATGCTGTAAACCGTGATGTATTGCTCGAGGATACGGTTGCTGATACAAGCCTTCAGCCAAAGATTTATTTAGGCGAACTGAATAACAGTTTCCTGATGATAACCACTAAATGGCAATACGGTGAATTTGAAGTTGATGATGAGCCGGGTGATATGTTTACAGCGGTTGCAGATGGAAAACGATATACGGTAAAAAGAGATGTTGCTGCAGAAAATGAAATGAAAGCCTTTTTATGCGGCCTGCATGAAAAATTCCCGAAGCAGAGAAATGGATATTATTACCTGCCTTTTGCTGAAGCCGAAAAGAAACAATGGTTTGTAAAATTTTATCGTAAGCTGATTGATAAGAATATTTCTGTGCATGGAATGGAGCAGCTAAAACATTTCCGTTACAATAAGCATGTGCCTGTTATCCATATTCATTTTGATGGCAAAGGCATAGACTGGTTTGATCTGCGTGTTGAAATAAGTTATGGTGATCAGCAGGTATCGCTGGCCGATTTGCAGAAAGCTATCTTCAATAAACAATCATTTCTTTTATTAAAAGATGGAACCATTGGCGCTATACCTGAAGAATGGGCGCAGGAATATAGTATGCTGTTTCACATGGGCCAGATGAAGAAGGATTCTATCAGGTTATCAACACTGCATCATACTTTACTCGATAATATAAAGGATGGCGAAGCCATCACAGCAAAGGCTATCGCAGAAGAGTTTAAAGAAAAATGGCAGCGGCTGCAGCAACATACAGAACATTTATATCAAGTGCCCAAAGAAATAAAAGCTTCACTGCGCGATTATCAGCAGGCAGGTTTCGAATGGCTTTGCCTGCTCGATGAAATGCAATGGGGCGGCTGTCTTGCCGATGATATGGGGCTTGGCAAAACATTGCAGGCTATAACATTTTTGCAGCATGTTTCCAATAAAAAAAAGAAAGAAACGCATTTGGTGGTTTGCCCAACTTCTTTGTTATATAACTGGGAAAATGAATTAAAGAAATTTGCACCAGAACTTACCTGTTTTATTTATTATAAAGGCAACAGGAATTACGATGCGGATACTTTCAAACAATACAATATCGTACTTACAACTTATGGTTGTGTGCGAAGTGATATAGACCAGTTGGAACAATTTAATTTTGGATATATAATTTGCGATGAAAGCCATGTAATAAAGAATCCTGCTGCACAATTGTCAAAAGCTATCGTGCGGCTCAAGGCCCGTAACAGGATCGCATTAAGCGGAACGCCTGTTCAAAATAACACGTTTGATCTTTATACGCAAATGAACTTTATTAATCCTGGTTTATTGGGGAACCGTGAATTTTTTAAATCTGAATTTTCGCAACCCATCGATAAATATGGCGATAAAGAAAAATCAGCGCAGCTTAAAAAAATAATTTACCCGTTTCTGTTGCGCAGAACCAAAGAGCAGGTGGCTAAGGATCTTCCTGCAAAAACTGAGATCACTTTATGGTGTGAAATGGAAGAGGAGCAGCGGAAAATATATGATGCACTGAAACATTATTATCGCGAAAGTTTATTACAACGTATAGCCGAAGATGGCGTCGGCAGCAGCGCTGTGTATATATTGGAAGGCCTCACCAAATTAAGACAGGCGTGTAATGCACCGCAGTTATTAAAAGACCATAAAGATGTTACAAATGCATCTGTAAAGCTTGAAGTATTACTGAATGAACTGGAAGAAAATATTGGTGATCATAAGGTGCTCGTTTTTTCACAATTCACCGGTATGTTGCAACTGGTTGCTGATGCATTAAGCAATAATAATGTTCCGTTTTTATACCTTGACGGCAGTACAAAAGCAGAACAACGGCAGGAACTTGTTCAGCAGTTTCAAACAACAGATAAGGCAAAAATATTTTTGATAAGTTTAAAGGCCGGTGGCGTTGGCCTCACCTTAACCGCTGCAGATTATGTTTACCTGATTGATCCCTGGTGGAACCCTGCGGCAGAACAACAGGCAATAGACCGTACACACCGCATAGGACAGCAGCAAAAAGTGTTTGCCTATAAAATGATCTGCCGCGATACGGTGGAAGAGAAAATACTTGCCTTGCAGCAGAAAAAACAATCGCTGGTAAAAGATATTATCAGCGAAGATGCAGGATTTATAAAATCACTGAGTGAGGAGGATGTGAAATATTTATTTGAATAAAAATTTTATACATTGTCATAAATATCAGGCAATCCAACGTTTTTAAGTGATGCCTTGTCAAAGCAATAATTTGCTATATATGAAACTGAAATATTTTATTGCCGTTTTGCTTGTTACCATTGCTGCCTGTAAAAAAGATGCGCAGAAACTTTCTTCAGATCTGCAGGGCACATGGGAGCTGGTTTCTTCCGATGGAGGCTGGAGCGGCCATCATGAATATGAGCCGGGTAACGGCAATACTTTTGCTTTTGATGGCAATAATTATTCGCGGGTAATAAAATCAACTGATACAACTTATCAATACACCGGCACTTTTAAAATTTATACAGGCAAACCCTGCGATTTTGCGGAGAAACAAACCCTGATAGATTTTGATAATAGTGGTTTTGCAAGCAGCTTTGCTTTATCGGGAGGCAGGCTTACTATTGGCACAACAGAATGTATTATGGACGGCGGAAGCTCAACGTATAAAAAAATACGGTGAGCATTACAGAAGTAGCAATAATCCGGTTGTACTGGTAAACAGCCTTGGGTTTGCATCAAGAAAGTATATGTAGTTTTCTTGCCATACAGTTTTTATTCTTTATACTTGCCTTAAGAGCATTTGTAATGAAAAGATACCTGACAACATACTTGCCGTTATTGATCTTTATACAGTTTTCCTGCAATACCAAACCAAAAACGCCTGCAACTACGGCATCGGCTGATGCACCCGAAACGCTGGTGAGCCCTGCAGGAAAAGATTCTATGCTGCTGCTCACCGACAGGCCGCCCAACCTCGAAACGCCTTTAAAATATTTCCTGGAAGATTACACGCCCAACAATGTATTCTTCGTTCGCTGGCATTTATCTTCCCTTCCTTCAAAAGTGGATGCAGACACTTTCCGTTTACGTATCAACGGTAATGTAGCCACGCCGCTTGAGCTTTCTTTACAAGATCTCAAAACGAAATTTAAACCTTATACCATAACTGCCGTATGCCAGTGTGCCGGCAATTCAAGAAGTTTTTTTGATCCGAGGGTTGCGGGCGGGCAATGGAAAAACGGCGCCATGGGCAATGCCAAATGGACGGGCGTTAAACTTAAGGATATACTGGAACTGGCAGGCGCTAAAGCAAACTCAATAGATGTTAGTTTTAATGGCCTCGATGGACCTCCGATGGATAGTACACCCGATTTTGTAAAGGCGCTGCATTATGATCATGCCATGGATGGCGAGGTAATGATTGCTTACGAAATGAATGATGAACCATTGCCTTTACTGAATGGTTATCCGCTTAAACTGGTTGTGCCCGGCTGGTATGCCACCTATTGGGTGGGCATGCTGAGTGAAGTGCAGGTGCTGGATAAACCGTTTAAAGGGTTCTGGATGGAGAAAGCCTATCTCGTGCCCAGGAATGTTGCCAATGGTAACGAAAAGCCTGATTCATTAAGCAAAGACATGGAACCGATTAATAAAATGGACGTGCGGTCGCTGTTTGTTTCACCCGAACCGGAAAATACTATTGAAATTGGCAAAGCAACAGATATACAGGGTCTTGCATTTGATGGAGGCGACGGCATAGAAAAAGTAGAAATTTCGCAGGATAGCGGCAAAACGTGGAAGCCCGCCAGGCTTGATGCAGATTTGGGAAAATATTCATGGCGCCGATGGCATTACAGTTTTACGCCGGCAGAAAAAGGCGATTATGTATTTTGGGTGAAGGCGACAAACAGCAAGGGCTTAACCCAGCCATTTCACCATTGGAACCGTAGCGGTTACATGCGCAATGAAATTGAAAGCCTTGCTATACATGCACAATAATAAATAAAATAAACATGAACTATAAAACCCTGTTAGCCGTTGTTGTAATTGTGATTGTTGCGGCCTGCAATAACAGCCAGCCACTTCAACCGGTTGCAGATACAGGCGTTACAAACCTCAATGCCATTATTTCAGAACTGCCCGATAAACCAGGTTATACAACCTTTAAACGAAACTGTATGAGCTGCCACTCCGCCCGCTACATACAAATGCAGCCCGATTTCCCGGAAAAAACATGGGCAACTATAGTAAATAAAATGCAGAAGAATTATGGCGCTCCTGTTCCTGATTCATCCGTGCAGGAAATTGTACAATACCTGGTATCTATAAAAGGAAAGGGATAAACAAAGCATTAAACTATGTTTAATACAAACCATTATTCATATCAATCCTGACCAGATAACTCAAGTATCTTATACTTTTATTTCATCGTGCTTTTTCATAGCAATCCTATATAGCATCAATCCCATCAATACAAAAGCAATAACGCCAAGCACCTTGTATATATCAACGCCGAGTGCTTCTTCAAGCGAATGTTCAAGGTTTATTTTTTGAAGTG
>NZ_JBQCIT010000012.1:0-70389 GCF_051953455.1 Parafilimonas sp.
GACCGGGCACGAGTGCTGGATGGCTGGCGCCAGCGAAATTGTGTACTCCATGCTCATGATGCAAAATAATTTTATAGCACCCAATATTAATTTTGAAAATCCTGATGAAGATTCGGCTAAATTGAATCTTGTAAAAAATACGCTGGAAAAAAATATAAATGTATTTTTGAGCAATTCCTTTGGGTTTGGAGGAACGAATTCATCAATTATTGTATTAAAACACTGAACCTTAACTGCCATGAATATGAATGGAGAAATAGTAGCGAAAATCAACAGTTTTCTTGCTGAAGAGTTTGAAGTGGAACCGGAGAAAATTGTTGCTGAGGGCAATTTAAAAGAAACACTCGATTTAGATAGCCTTGATTATATAGATCTTGTTGTTGTAATTGAAAACAATTTTCATTTTAAGGTTAAGCCGGGCGATTTCCTGCACATTCATACCTTCAGCGATTTTTATGATTATATAATTTCGCGGGTAAATTCAAAACAGCTTGTATAATGCCATCGTGGCAAGGCAAGAGTAAGGGCACCACTTTCGGATACAGCATTTTTGTAGCGGTCATCAAAAAATTTGGCGTAAGGCCTGCTTATGCATTGCTTGCAATCGTGGCGTTTTATTATTTTCTCTTCTCCTTTAAAACATCCAAAATTATTTACGGTTTTTACCGGGAGCGGCTGCATTACGGGCGCTTTTCATCCCTGCTTAAATTATATAGAAACTATTACCGCCTTGGGCAAACGCTGATTGATAAAATAGCCATCATGTCGGGCGCAGCCGTAAACTTTACTTTTAATTTTGACGGGGAAGAAAACCTGCGGCAAATATCAGCCTTACAAAAAGGCGGGCTTCTGTTAAGCGCCCATATTGGTAACTGGGAAATTGCCGGTTATTTATTAAAACGGTTGAACACCCGTATTAATATTGTAATGTTTGATGGTGAACATCAGAAAATAAAGGAATATCTCAAAAGCGTTACCGGCGAAACAACGGCTAAGATCATTGTTATAAAAAACGATCTCTCTCACATTTTTGAAATAAATGAAGCGCTTAAAAACAATGAACTGGTTTGCATGCACGCAGACCGTTTTGTGGAAGGCAACAAAACCGTTGAAGCTAATTTTTTAGGCAGCCCTGCTAAATTCCCGCTTGGCCCTTTTTTACTGGCGGCAAAATTTAAAGTGCCGGTAGCCTTTGTATTCGCATTAAAAGAAACAACGTTCCATTATCATTTTTTTTCAACCGAAGCCAAAGATTATTCAATGCATGAGAAAGACGAATCTGTAGCGCAAATGCTGAAAGGCTTTGCCAAGGCCATGGAAGAAAAAGTAAAAACTTATCCGGAGCAATGGTTTAATTATTATGATTTCTGGAAGCAATAACGCTTATATTAATAACCGCATCAACTCTGTAATGCCCTCTGTTGCAGGTTTTTCAATTACCGTAAGATTATATAAAGAAGCGTAAGGAATGTTTTTGTCAACTATAAACTTAGGTATAGCGCGTGGTGCATAGTTAATTAAACCAGCCGCAGGATAAACTACCAGCGAGGTGCCTATCACCGCAAAAATATCAGCTGTTGAAGCAACTTCAGCAGCACGTTCAATCATGGGTACCGGCTCTTCAAACCAAACAATATGCGGGCGCAACTGCGCACCATCTTCCGCTATATCACCCAATAAAATATCTTCCCTTATTTCATACACCAATGCTTCATCAAGTTCACTGCGCATTTTAAAAATTTCGCCATGCAGGTGCAAAACATTGGCGCTGCCGGCACGTTCATGCAGGTCATCAATATTTTGTGTTATGATATGTACATTAAAATCCTTTTCCAGTTCTGCCAAACCAAAATGCGCAGCATTAGGCTTAACCCCTAAAACATCGCGTCGGCGCATGTTATAAAAATCAAGCACTAATTGCTTATTCTTTTTCCAGGCACGAGGTGTTGCCACATCTTCTATATTATAACCATTCCATAAACCATCGCTGTCGCGGAAAGTTTTTAAACCGCTTTCCGCACTGATGCCGGCACCGGTGAGCACCACTAAATTTTTCTTCATAGTAATCAATCAAAGTTAAACAATCGCTTGGCCTGATGCTCCTGGCAATTTAAGGTTGCTGCATGGCTAAATGGAAAGAATAATTAGTGAATAAACAGCTTTTATTATTTTTAACGCAACTATATTATAACAATGAGCCGAGCATGATTATTTTCTCCCGCAAGGGAATGTATATAGCGAGGTTCCATGAGGCCATTAAAAATCAAACTTGCACGAATGAAAAAATGTTTGCTGCCCCTGCTGATCGTTTGCTTCACCGCACAGTTCTCTTTTTCCCAGGACAAAAAAATATTCAATGAAACGCCTGCACAAAAAGCTGAACGCCTGAAATGGTGGACAGATGCACGCTTCGGCATGTTCATTCATTGGGGATTATATGCCTTGCCTGCCCGCCATGAATGGGTGAAAAGCCATGAAAAGATTACCGATGCGGCTTATCAAAAATATTTTGACAATTTTAATCCCGATGAATTCGATCCAAAAAAATGGGCGAAGGAAGCAAAAGCTGCAGGCATGAAATATGCCGTGCTTACCACAAAACATCACGAAGGGTTTTGCCTGTTCGATTCAAAATACACAGATTATAAAGCAACCAATACAAAAGCGCACCGCGACCTCGTAAAAGAATTTGTGGAGGCTTTTCGTGCGGAGGGAATTAAAATCGGCTTTTACTATTCTTTGCTGGATTGGCATCATCCCGATTATACAATAGATGATGTGCACCCCCAACGCCCGCCGGATAGTTTAAAAGGCCAACAAAAAGATGATGCTTATGCTAAATTGAACAAGGGCCGCGACATGAATAAATACAGGCAGTATCTCAAAGACCAGATTACAGAACTGCTGACCAATTACGGCAAAATAGATATTCTCTGGCTCGACTGGACGTGGGGCCGCGATGATAAATACGGCAAACATTCTGAAGACTGGGATGCCGTTAATTTAATAAAACTGGTAAGAAAGTTACAGCCCGGCATCATTGTGAACAACCGCCTCGGGCTTGAAAATGACGGCTATGCTGATGGCGGCGATTTTGTAACACCGGAACAGGTGAAGCCAAAGGAATTGCTGCAATACAAAGGAAGATATTGGGAAACCTGCCAAACGTTTTCCGGCTCCTGGGGATACTACCGCGATGAAAATACCTGGAAGAACCAGGAACAGCTACTGGACCTCCTGATCACCTCCACGGCCAATGGCGGCAATCTTATTTTGAATGTAGGCCCAACGGCAAGAGGCGAATTTGATTTCCGTGCCACCAGGGCTTTAGACAGTTTGGCTTATTGGATGCATGAAAACAGCCAGGCCATTTATAACTGCACTTATCCTCCGGATGCATATAATCTGCCTGATTCTTCACAAAGGCTCACTTACAATCCTGCAACAAAAAGGTTATACCTGCACTTTTTGAATTATCCAGCAGATGGCAAATATGTGCTTCCCAACTACCACGGCAAAATCACGTATGCGCAGTTTTTGAATGATGATTCTGAGGTGCCATTTACAGTATCCGACAATGGTTCGGATTTAATATTAAAGCTTCCGGAAACAAAACCACCGTATGAAGTGCCCGTTGTGGAATTGATATTAAAATAAGCTTTGCTTTTTCTCATTTATTTTTGATGGGATGAAACGCCCATCTAAAAATCTTGTATAACATATTGGGCGTTATGGCAGGTTATAAAAATATAAAGCACATTGATGAAAACAGATATACTAGCATTTGGCGTACATCCCGATGATGTGGAATTAGGTTGCTCCGGCACATTGATAACGGCCGTGGCACAGGGAAAGAAAGTAGCAGTGATTGATCTTACCCGCGGTGAATTAGGCACCCGCGGCACTGCTGAAACCCGTCATGTTGAAGCCGCCAAAGCCGCTGGAGTAATGGGCATTCACGCAAGAGAAAACCTGGCAATGGCCGATGGTTTTTTTCAGAAAGATGAAGAAAATACCAGGAAAGTAATTGTTGCGATAAGAAAATATCAGCCGGAAATTGTTTTATGCAATGCACCCGAGGACAGGCATCCCGATCACGGCAGGAGTTCGGAACTCGTGGCCGATGCTGCTTTTCTCTCCGGCCTGCGGAAAATTAAAACAGAATATGAAGGCAAAGAACAGGAACACTGGCGGCCATCATACGTTTTTCATTACATACAGGACCGTTATTTAAAACCTGATTTTTTGTTTGATATTTCTGATGCTTACGAACAAAAAATAAAGGCCGTATTATGCTACACCACGCAGTTTAATACAACGGATACCAGCGAACCAGAAACCTATATTTCCAATCCTGATTTTTTAGATGTTATAAAAGCCCGTGCGCTGATGTTTGGCAAACGCATAGGCGTAAAATATGCCGAAGGATATTTAACTACAAAAATGATAGGCGTAAAAAGTTTTGATGCATTTATACAGCAGGTAACGTAAGAAGCTGTTTAAATAGCAACAGCGGTCTGACCAAAACAAAATACTAAACAGCTTATGGTTAAAATCCTCGGGATTAACAACATGTAACCGGATGAATAACAACATGAAATACGTACGTTACTTTATCATTATGTATGTATTGACTTTTCTATTACAAAGTTGCGGCTTTAGTGATTGGGAAGTTACAGAATTGTATGCTCAAAAAATTGAGGGTACTCCAAAAGTATTATATAAATATGATGCTTGGGGAGGGCTAGATGCGAATGCATCCGGTTATGTTATTCTTGATTCATCCGAAACGTTTAAAGTAAAAATACGTAATGATTTGCCATTTATGTATCTACAGGAAATTCCTGACAAAACAATCATCAAAGGCGTAAGTCATATTTGTGATAGTAGTTGTGGTGAAAATTATAATAAAGTAACTCCCATTTTTGTACCCGTCAAAAAAGAAAAGACTGAAAGCCAGAATATTAAAATTGTAAACAATATCTATCAGTATAAAGGATTTTCTGAAAGAACTAAGCTGTTAGAAACATTGCAATTTCAAAAGTTTAGAGAAACGAGAGACAGTCTATTTTTTTACAATTTAGATGATGTTGAAAGTGTAAATGGTAAACATCTTGATAGCTTGAAATTTAAAAAAACGGATATCACAATTAGGCAAACAAAGGCTCAGAAAATAAGTAATATAACAGTTGAAGATTTGGTGGTTAATCAAAATTCCAACGAGATTATTTTATGTCAGACCTATTTTTTAACACCTAAAGAAGAACTTAATTCTACGTTGTTTTCTGATTATGGAATCTTCAAGGAAGTAATTAAATAAAGCTATTATTAGAGGAGGATCATTAAGATTACTTACACGATAGGGAATAAGTTTCAGATGGTTTATGGTTTAATAAGGCATGATTTAAGATAACTCATAACTTTTTGCGCAAACGTTTGAAATGCATATCTACATTATTGTGTATTAAATTTGGTAAATGCTCAACGATGCCTGCAAAGCTTGATTGCACATCTTTATTTTTCAAAACCAATGCAGAAAAAAAATTTGTTCAAAGCCGTTTATCTGATTATTGCCATTCTTATTTCGTTTTCCGCAGCAGCGCAGCAGAAGCATGTATTCAGTCTTGGCAAAAACGATTTCCTGCTCGATGGCAAACCGCTGCAGATAATAAGCGGTGAAATGCACCCGGCGCGTATTCCGTATGAATACTGGCGCCAGCGCATACAAATGGCCAAAGCCATGGGCTGCAATACCATTGCAGCGTATGTTTTCTGGAATTACCAGCAACAACCCAATGGCAGTTTCGATTTTAAAACCAGTAATCATAATATAAAAGAATTTATAAAAATCTGCCAGGAAGAAGGCATGTGGGTATTGCTTCGCCCAGGCCCTTATGTTTGTGCCGAATGGGATTTTGGCGGCCTGCCCACCGCTCTTTTAAAAATACCTGATATAAAAATCCGCTGCCTCGATCCGCGCTATATGGAAGCCGTAACCAAATATGTAAAGGCATTGGCCGGAGAAGTAAAATCTTTGCAATGCACCAGCGGCGGCCCTGTTTTAATGGTGCAGGTAGAAAATGAATATGGCAGTTATGGCAACGATAAGGCATACCTTGAAGCATTGAGAAAATTATGGATAGATAACGGCATCAATGTTCCATTTTATACATCCGATGGGCCAACGCCTTACATGCTGGAAGCGGGTAATATTTTGGGCGCAGCCATTGGCCTCGACAGCGGCGGTAGCGATGCTGATTTTAATGAAGCTAAAAAACATAACCCTGATGTGCCGGTATTCAGCAGTGAAACCTATCCCGGCTGGCTTACGCACTGGAAAGAAAAATGGGCCCGCGTGGATTCTGCTTCTATCGTAAAGGAGGTAAAATGGCTGCTCGATAATAAAAAATCTTTCAATTTATATGTGATACATGGTGGTACCAATTTTGGTTTTACCGCCGGCGCCAATGCCTTCAGCCCAACGGCGTACCAGCCCGATATTACAAGCTACGATTATGATGCGCCAATAAACGAACAAGGCCAGGCAACGCCCAAATATTATGCATTGCGCAACCTTATCAGCCAATATGTAAGCTATAAAATTCCACCGGTGCCGGCAGCCATTCCCGCTATTGAAATACCGGCAATAAAGATGGAAAAGTTTGCCAGCCTCTGGAATATGCTGCCATCGCCCATACAATCGCCGCAGCCAAAACCTTTTGAAGATTTTGATCAGAACCAGGGCTGCATGTTATACCGAACCACCTTAACCGGCCACAAAAGCGGTACGCTTACCATTACCGAACCGCATGATTATGCATTGGTATTTTTAGATGGAAAATTTATTGATACCATTTTTCGCGATGGCGGCAAATGGAGTGTAAAGCTTCCGAAAACGGAGAGCAAAAACCCGGTGCTTGATATATTAATGGAAGGGATGGGCCACATCAATTTTGCGCAATACATGATAGATCGCAAAGGCATTACCGACCGCGTTACTTTAAACGGTATGACGCTGATGAACTGGCAGATATACCCTTTGCCGCTGGATGATAAATTCATTGCATCCATTAAACAAACAGCTTTTAACGGCCCGGAAAAAGGCTTGTTCTTTAAAGGCAAATTCAATTTAAGCTCAACCGGCGATACGTATTTTGATATGAGCCATTACACAAAGGGCAATGTGTATGTAAATGGTCATAATTTAGGGAGATATTGGAACGTTGGCCCGCAGCACAGTTTATATTGCCCTGCCTCGTGGCTGAAGAAAGGCGGGAATGAAATTGTGGTGTTTGATTTATTGCAGGAAGAAGCAGCGGATGTGAGCGGGATAAAGACGTTGAATTAGGAAATGCGGTCAGGCGCTTCAAAAGCGTCAGGCCGGTAGCAGGTAAAGTAAACCTGTGGCATACACCGGTAACATAACAATCATTTCATGCTATAAAAATTTACAAATGGAAAGAAGAAAATTTATTCAAAACACGGCAATGTCCACAGCAGCTTTTGCCATGGCTTCCAAAACCTCGTTTGCCGCACCGGCAGATGGTAAAGTAAAGATTGGATTAATCGGCACAGGCCTGCGGGGCGAAAGCCATTTATCGCTGTTGCTGAGAAGGGATGATGTGGATGTGGTGGCTATGTGCGATATAGATGCCAAAATGCTCGACCGCGCAAAAAATATTGTAAATAAGAGCAAGAAGAAAATGCCTGAGATATTTACAGGTAATGTATATGCATGGAAAGATATGCTCTCTAAAACCCAGCTTGACGGTGTTATAATTGCCACGCCCTGGGAATGGCATAACCCTATGATGCTGGGCGCCATGGATGCCGGCATAAAATATATAGGCTGCGAAGTGGTGATGGGCATTACGCTGGAAGATCACTGGAACCTGGTGCGGGCTGCCGAAAAGCACAATGCGCATGTAATGATGCTGGAAAATGTTTGTTACCGCCGCGATGTGATGGCAGTGCTGAATATGGTGCGCCAGAATATGTTTGGCGAGCTTATTCATTTGCAGGGCGGTTACCAGCACGACCTGCGCAGTGTGAAACTAAACAATCCAGACGGTGGCGTGGGCGCCGAATTTGGCGAAAAAGGTTTTAGTGAGGCCAAATGGAGAACCAACCACTCTGTTTTCCGCAATGGCGACATGTATCCCACGCATGGCATCGGGCCCATTGCCAATTATATCAATATTAATCATGGCAACCGTTTTCTTTCTTTATGCTCTTATGCCACCAAAACCAGGGGCCTGCATAATTATATTGTAAAAGTGGGCGGCGAAAATCATCCCAATGCCAAAGTGCGTTTTAAACTGGGCGATATTGTTACCACCATGATCCATTGCAACAATGGCGAAACCATTTTATTGCAGCATGATACTAATTTGCCCCGCCCTTATTCCCTCGGCTTCCGCGTGCAGGGCACTGAAGGTTTATGGATGGATGTAAACCACAGCATTTATATACAAGGCAAGTCGAAGGAAGAAGATGTGTGGGATGATGCAAAGGAATGGCTGGATAAATACGATCATCCTTTATGGGTTAAATACAGTAATGATGCGCAGGGCGCCGGTCATGGCGGCATGGACTTTTTTGTGGTGAATGCTTTTATTGAAAGCATTAAACGCAAAGAGCCCACACCCATTGACGTGTACGATTCAGCGGCCTGGAGCGCTATTACGCCGTTAAGCGAGCAATCTATTGAGCTGGGCCAGCAAACAGTGGAGTTTCCCGACTTTACCGGCGGGCAATGGATGTATCGTCAACCGGTTTTTGCGTTGAATAATGATTATTAATATTCAATTATGGTATAAACTTTTTTGTCCGGGCTTTTTATTGTTAGCAAAGGCAGCTGTTCCGGTTTTCCGGGGCAGCTTTTTATTTAATAACGGGTATTTATTGCTTGGGAAATGAATAAAAAGGCGGGAAAACGGGTAAAAGATTGAATTAAAAGAGTAGAATGGCCGGGCGAAGCCAGCAGCCTGTAGACTTAATCAACCCAATCAACTATTCAGCTACATTAAGCATTCCTTTACAATCTTTAAAGCCTTCACATGTAGTTTTAGATTAATTTCGCATCGAATTTTTTTTGCATGAAAAAGACGCACATTATAGCGCTGGTACTTATTGCTGTAGCCATTGCAACGCTTATAAGTTTTATGGGTAATGTTACTACGTATGAAACCATCGCTTCCGCCAAACAGAAACCGGGAAAATTTGTAAACCTCATTGCGAAAATGGATAAAAGCCAGCCGCTGAATTACGATCCCGTAAAAAATCCCAATTACTTAACCTTTACGGCTTTGGATACGTTGGGGCATTCCATACAGGTAGTGTACCATAATTCAAAACCCACCGATATGGAGAAAAGTGAAAGGCTTGTGCTGAAAGGCAAGGTGGAAGACGGTGTTTTTGAATGCAAGGAAATCTTGTTGAAATGCCCTTCAAAATATAAGGATGATGCGGAAAACAATTCAAAGAACGTAAGCGCCTCTGTACAATAAAACTGGCCGGCGAAAAACCTGCTGTTTAATTGAATATTATGCAGGCTTTCCAAATACCCCGGCAATAAAAATGGGGTTTTCATAAATGAAATACAACGGTGAGCACCTTTTTTATGGTGAGTTAGGACATTTTTTAGCAATACTTTCCCTGGTTGCTTCGCTTATTGCCACTATCGCTTATTTTAAAGCTTCGCGAAATAAATTACTGGAAGACCAGCGCGGCTGGATAAAATTTGCCCGCATGGCTTTTGCCGTGGAAACGGTGAGCGTACTTGGCATTTTTGTACTCATGTACCTTATTATTGCTAACCACTACCACGAATATTATTATGCCTGGAACCACTCATCGCGCAGCCTGGAAAAACAATATTTATTTGCCAGCTTCTGGGAAGGGCAGGAAGGCAGTTTTATGCTTTGGAACACCTGGCATTGCCTGCTGGGCTGGATATTGATATGGCGCAGCAAAAAATGGGAAGCCCCGGTAATGACGGTGGTGAGCTTTGCCCAATTTTGCATTGCCACCATGTTGCTGGGTATTTATATAGGCAGCCTGAAAATAGGCAGCAATCCCTTTGCCTTATTAAGACATGAATTGGATGCACCGATGCTTGTAAGCAACCCGGATTACCTGCAGTTTCCAAAGGTTTTTGAAGGTAACGATTTAAATGCCGCCCTGCAGAATTACTGGATGGTGATACACCCGCCCATTCTTTTCCTGGGTTTTGCCTCAACGGTGGTGCCGTTTGCTTATGCAGTGGGAGGATTGATTAAAAACGACCATACCTGGATTAAAGCTGCTATTCCCTGGGCTGCATTTTCCGGCGCGGTACTGGGTACCGGTATCATGATGGGCGCTGCCTGGGCGTATGAAGCATTGAACTTTGGCGGCTACTGGGCCTGGGACCCTGTTGAAAATGCATCGCTGGTGCCCTGGCTGGTTATGATTGCCGGCCTGCACACCAATATTGTGTATAAGAGCAGCGGCTACTCTCTAAAGAGCACTTATATCTTTTATATACTTTCTTTTTCACTGGTTTTATATTCATCGTTTTTAACCAAAAGCGGCATCCTGGGCGATACATCGGTGCACGCATTTACCGAGAAAGATACATCGGCGCAATTAATCAGTTTTGTGCTGGTATGCTTTATTCCTGCAATGGCTTTGTTTTTCTACAGGAGCAAATCTATTCCATCCATTAAAAAGGAAGAAAGCACTTACAGCCGCGAATTCTGGATGTTCATAGGCGCGTTGGTATTGTTTTTAGCAGCCATCATCATCATAGCCAAAACCTCTATACCTGTTTACAATAAAGTGCTTGGAACCAATGTGGCCATGCCGGAAGACACACTGTTTTCTTATAACCAGGTGCAAATATTCATTGCCATAATCCTCGGTATTCTTACGGCAGTAACGCAGTATTTTAAATATAAGAATACGGACAGCAAAACCTTTTATAAGAAGATTCTGCCTCCAACAATTATAGCCCTTGTTACAAGCCTTTGCATAAGCTTTATCGGCAATATTAATTATACCGATAAAGGCGCAGGTTTTATGGTGGCCATTCACGTGGCCATGTTTGCTGCGGTGTATGCGGTGGTAGCCAACGCTGTCTATATATGGGTAGGGCTGAAAGGAAAGATGAAATCAGCAGGCGCTTCTATTGCGCATATAGGTTTTGGGCTGGCGCTTATTGGCATCCTTATTTCTTCTAGCAGGAAAACAGTGCTGAGCCAGAATACCACCGGCATAGCATTGCTGCCAAAATCAAAAGACTATGATCCGCAGGAAAATATTACGCTGTTTAAAGGCGTGAAAACAGACATGGGTAAATATGATGTTACCTATACGCGTGACACGCTGAACACCTCAAACCGTAAACAATATTTTGAGCTGCAGTTTGTGAGCAAAGACGGCAAAGAAAACTTCAGCATATATCCCGACCTGATTAATAACAATAAGGGAATGGAAGGCCGTTCCGCCAATCCTGATAACAAGCATTACTGGAACCGCGACATTTTTGTATATGTATCGGCCGCACAGGATGGGAAACAGGATGATACCAGCCAATACAAAGCCGTGGAAATGCGGCCCGGCGATTCTGCCTTTTATTCAAACGGCATTATTGTAATGAACAGCGTGGTGAAAGAACTGGATTCACTTAAACAAAAACTGCTGCCGGGCGAAGTGGGTATTGGCATGAATATGACTGTAATTTCAAAGGATGGCATGCAGTATAAGGCCATGCCTGAAATTGCTTTAAAAGATAACCAGCTGCGCCAGATTCCCGATACAGTAATTGCACAAAGCCTGGTTATTAAATTCAATAAACTGGCTGACCCTGCTACCGGAAAAATTGAACTGGGCATAAAAGAAGACCAAAGCATACAGGATATTATAACCCTGAAGGTTTATCTCTTTCCTTTTGTTGGGTTGCTATGGATAGGTATTATAATCATGGTAGCCGGTTTTATTATTAGCATTGTGCAAAGGGTAAAAACAGGTTTTAAAACTGTTGCCAGGTAAGCACTTTGCGGCCTTCTTTCAAAAGAACATTAACCAATAATGTTGATGCAACCATATTACTGCATGCGTTGAATGTGCCTCCTTTAATACAAGCTTATTTTTTAAAGAAATTGCTGATAACCATAATTTTTTTTGGTAAACTGTTTTTTTTCAGCAAATTTGGTATGAGAAATCGTTCCTGTGTATTTGTGATTCCAATTTTCGCCTTCATAACGATTGAATTAATTTATGATGCACCACTAACCTTATGGATTGAGGAAGGCGAAGCCCTATTTATTTCTCCCATATATTCTTACCTGGTTTTATAAACTCCTTACTATTTTATGCTAAGCAATCGAATAGGTCAAACATGATCGGCTTAATAGTTACCTGTAACTGTTGAATTACTACATTCAGCATTATGATTTGAAAATGACCCGCAGAGAATAAACAGTTTAAAAGCGGGTGTGGATATCTGAATTGACAAGGTAAAGCCTGTAGTTATTAAATGCTTGCTTTTATCTTAAATCTTACTCTTTCTACTGCGCGTAATAAACGTTGCTGCCGCAAATTATTGACTAGCCTAAAACAATCCATGTGAAAAGAAAATCTACTGGTTCAAACCTTTTTTTATTCGTTGCAATCATTTCACTTATTTCCTGTACCCCCACTAAAAACATTCCCTATTTTGAAGATTTAAGCGATACATCAAAAATATATATACAGGCAATAAAAGAAACGTACGATGTTGTACTTCAGCCTGATGATCTTATCGGTATTTCTGTTTCAAGCAATAATCCGGATGCTACGGCAGTATTTAATATGGGTGGCAGTTTAATTCAGCCGCCGCAGAACATAACCGGGATTCCAACTCAAAGCCCTGCTGCAAACACAACCAGTAACCCGGTAAACAGTTATTTGCTAGACAAACAGGGAATGATTGATTTTCCTGTATTGGGTAAGTTAAGCGTGAAAGGACTTACTGTAACTCAATTTAAAGACAGCTTAAAAATTAAGCTTGATCAGTATCTGCAGGAACCTGTTGTAAACATAAGATTGTTGAATTATAAAATTACGGTTTTGGGAGAAGTTGTACGCCCCGCCACTTATTCTATACCAAGCGAACGCATTACAGTAATAGATGCCATTGGCATGGCCGGCGATCTTACCATTTATGGCAAGCGTGATAATGTGCTGCTTATACGCGAAGAAGCAGGTAAACGAAAATTCATACATCTTAATCTAAACTCCTCTAACATATTTGAATCGCCCTATTATTATCTTAAACAAAATGATATTATATACATTGAACCCGGCAAGGCCAAAGTTGCCGATTTAAATGCCAACACACTCAGAACAGTAACAGTTGTTGCTTCTGTTTTAAGTGTATTGGTGCTGGCCATTGCCAGACTAAAATAACCTTGACACCATTTTAATATGACAGACAACAGCAACGATCGCCAGAATTTATTAGTGCTTGAAATGACTGAACAAAAGTTCAATCTCAAAGAACTATTATTTAAGTATGTGAGACATTGGCCATGGATATTGCTTTCATTTATAATGTGCCTGCTTCTCGCCTTTTTATACCTGCGCTATTCCACATCTTCTTATAAAATAAATTCCAAAATTTTAATAAAAGATGACCAAAGCACAAGTGCTTCTTCTGAAGATATTCTAAGCGATATTGATATATTCAATACAAAAAATAATGTAAACAGTGAAATACAGGTTTTAAAAACACACTATTTATTAAGCAAGGTTGTAAACGAAATGAATTTAAACATACGGTATTTTACAAGTGGAAATATTAAATCAACTGAAATTTACGATAACCGGCCTTTTAAACTAAACCTGTATTATTTAAAAGATAGTATAAGGCCACAGGAATTTGATATAAAGTTTCCTCATAATGAAAATTCATTTACCATTAATAGTGATGAGATTAATGGCAAATTCAAATTTGGTGACACTGTTAAAACTGAAAACGTAAGGTTTAGTTTACAACCTGTTTTCAGCAAAAAGGGCGACTATGCTGTATCGATTAGTACCCCAGCAGCAAAGACTGAGGAGTATTACAATAAACTAACCACTGAAATTCCTGATAAGCAAGCCAATGTTATATTATTAACGCTGGAAGAAACGGTGCCCAAACGAGGTGAAGATATACTTAACAAATTGTATGAAGTATATACAAGAATAAACCAGGAAGACAAAAACACAATTGCCGACAGCACCATTGATTTTATTAATAGCCGTCTTGAAATTGTATCGAATGAATTATCAGGCGTTGAAAAAAATATAGAGCAGTTTAAAACAGCAAATAATGTATACAGCGATCTTGATCAGCAAGGTGCTTTAATTTTAAATAACGTGAATGACCTGCAGAAGCAATTAATACAGCAGCAGGTGCAAATAAGCGTGGTACAATCTATAGAAGATAATATAAAGAATAATCCGGGCAGGGTTGTACCAAACGTACTTGAAATACAAGACCCTACCTATATATCTACAGTAGAAAAATACAATAACCTTGTATTGGAAAGAGACCGGCAACTGCAAACATCCAAGCCGGATAATCCTTTGATAAAAAATTTAAACGTCCAGATTGAAACGGTGCGGGGCGATCTTTTAACCAGCCTTACTAATATTAAACAAAGCATGGTTATTGCGCAGAAGGAACTGGAAAAAAGCAATAGAAATTTATCAGGCCAGATAAAAACGGCACCTGCAAAAGAGCGTGTATATTTAGATATTTCCAGGCAGCAAAATGTAAAGCAACAACTGTATTTATACCTTTTGCAAAAAAGAGAAGAAACGGCAATATCAAAATCTGGCACCTTGTCTAATTCGCGCCTTATTGAGCCTGCAAAAAGCAACCTGCTTCCCTTTACACCCAATAAACAATTAATCTATCTCATAGCCTGCGCGATAGGTTTATTATTGCCTTTATTAATAATATCCTCCCGTGATTTTTTAAACAATAAGATAAGCGATAAAAAGGATATAACCGGTAATACAAAAGTGCCCATTTTAGGAGAGTTAGGACATAATAAAACTGGTGAGACAGTAATAATAAAAGAAGATTCGCGATCTGCATTATCTGAACAGTTCAGGATAATAAGAACCAACCTTCAATTTGTGCTTAAAGGAAATGACAGCCAGGTAATATTGGTTACTTCAAGTATGAGTAGTGAGGGAAAATCTTTCTTCTCTATTAATCTTGCGTCGTCCTTTGCTATATCTGGCAAAAGAGTGGTGCTCATGGAAATGGATTTGAGAAAACCTAAAATTGCCAAAGATTTAAAAATTTCCGGGGAAGATGGATTTACCAATTATATTATTTCCAATCTTCAAAAAGAGCAATTGGCCAAGCCTTCGGCGATACATCCAAACTTTTTTATCATTACTTCCGGCACTATTCCACCTAATCCTGCTGAATTATTATTGCATGATAAGGTAGATGAACTTTTTCGTTATCTTAAAACGCAGTTTGATTATATAATTATTGATACACCACCTGTGGCAATAGTTACCGATGCCATATTATTGGCCAAGTATGCAGATGGGGGTATTTACATTGTTCGCGAAAATTATACTTTAAAACAGCAGATAGATATTATAAACGATCTTTCTGTGCATTCAAAAATCCCTAATTTATCAATACTGCTAAATGATATAAAGCCTAAAAGAGCTTATCGTTATGGATATGGCTATCATTATGGCTATGCTTACTCAGGTTATTACACTGATGGAGAAGAAAAAAGGCACATGTTTGGCAAAGCCAAAAAAAGAAATAGCAACAAGGTTAATTCTTAACAGTCCAAATGCAGCATTTAAGTTTTAAAAAAAATTTTTCATGGGCATTGTTAGGCCAGTTAGCCACTGTTTCAACTCAATTTTTAATTATTACAACTATAGCGCGTATTGGCACTGTTACTGATGTTGGCCTTTACGGTTTAACTTCTGCACTTGTAAGTCCCATACAGCTATTTTTTTTAATGGATATTGGAAAATTAATTATAGTAGAAAAGGATTTTGAAACAAACCTTAAGCATTATCATGCTGCTTTTATAATAAACTGCCTGTTAATGCCAATAATATCAGGTGCTATCATATTAATAATTTATTATGATATTGCTACTCTCTTAAGTGCATTCAGTATTGCCGTTTATTGGTCATTAACCAATTACAGAGAATATTATTACAGTATCTATCAGCGTTTTCAGCGTTTGGATTTCCAGGGTAAATCTTCAGTAGTATATGCTGTTGTAAGCATAGCAGTTTTTACAATAATGTTTTACGTAACAAAAGTTATATATATAGCATTCTTTGCGTTAAGTATTGCTTACGGCGCAGTATTGCTGTTATACGAAAATAGAAAGGTAAAAAAACTCTGCAGCACTAAAATGACACTACAGTTTAGCTGGTCAGGGCAGAAAGCAATTTTTTCAAAAGGGATTTCACTTGGCACTACTGCTTTTTTCACTTCTTTCAAAGCAAATGTTCCGCGATATATAATTGAGTATATTTTAAAGAACAGAGAGCTGCTTGGATTTTATACTTTATGTGCTCAATGTGTTTTGGTTATAGGTACAATTAACTTAACTGCAGCAAAAAGTATTATGGGTAAATTTTCTGCTGTTTTCTACTCGGAGAGAAAAAAATTTAATACTTTATTGATAAATGCATGCCTTGCCAGTTTTATAAGTGGTGTTGTTGTATGGCTGCTTTGCCTGGCATTTGGCAAGATGGCTCTAAACATTCTTTTTGGCAAACAATATATACAGGCCAGCTTTATTCTTTCATGGCTTATGTTTTCAAGAATTTTTGTTATGCCATCAACTTATTTAAGAATTACGCAGATTCTCCTTTCGCAGATTCACAGCCAGTTGGCCATCATGTTTAGTAGTATTGCTGTAATAGGGCTATGTTATTTTTGTTTTTTTTCTCCTTTCAAAATCGATGGCTTGTTATATGCAGTTGTAATCAGCGATTTTTTTGTTTTGATACTAACGGCAATGATGGTTTATCTGGGTATAAAAAAGCCTGGTGCATTTGCCGTAATATAAGGGTTGTGGTGCTGGCTGGCAAGGCGCAAGCAATATCAGTCTTATTAACAAGTGTATAAACAAATCTCCGTACAGCAGAAAATGTTGAGTATTACAACTGCTAAATTTTAATTATGGGCGTTTACGATATATTGGTTACGGTGCTGTATTTTATTGTATTTCCCATTTATTTAAGATCGAAATATCCTTTAGTAATTGTATTACTTTTTTTTTATCATACCATATTTGTACTAACATATTGGAACAACCTAAAAGATTGCGGCGCTGATGCCTGCGTGTACTGGTTTATTACACGGTTTAACCTGACTTCTTCAGACACCTGGTTTAGCTATTTTGGATTATCAACTAACTTTATGTTGTTCATTGATTACCCCCTTGTAAAATTTTTGAAATTAGATTTTTTGTCAGGCTTTTTATTGTATGGCCTGGTTGGCTTTTGCGGTATCCTGAACTTATATAAAATACTTAAACATTACGACTATGGTAAAATAAATATTAAAGGCATTTCATTATGCATTATAATATTATTTTTTCCAAACATGCATTATTGGACCTGTGCTATTGGTAAAGATGCCTTATCGTTTTTCAGTATTTCTACCATTTTTTTATTTCTCGTAAAAAACAAAAAGATAGGAATTGAATTCTTTCTGATTTCCGCATTTTTGTTTTTAGTCAGGCCGCACGTTGCTGTTTTTCTATTATCTGCTATAGGCATTGTCTTTGTCTTAAATAATAAAAAGCTTTCAGTTAGCAAGCGGGTATTGCTGGGCGCAGTGGGTATAATAATAATACCGCTAATGGTATCAGCTACACTTTCATTTGTTGGCTTAAATGCAGATATGGATGAAATAACTGAAAATTTTCAGACTACCAGTTTCAAACTTGCCGCAAAAGCTGCATCGGCAATACCTATGAACGAATATAGTTTGCCCCTGAAGATTTTTACTTTTTTGTTCCGCCCGTTTATATTCGATATCAACAATGTTCAAACATTTATTTTAGTCGTTGAAAATACACTGGCATTGATATTATTTATATGGGCATTTAAACTAAGGCTGAAGTGGAAGATAAAATTACCTTATCAAATTCAGGCTATTTTACTTTTTTCGTTAATAGCAACTTTTTTTTACTCTTACAGAGATACTAACCTTGGCATTATTATAAGAATGAAAAACCAGTTATTCCCCTTTTTACTGGTTTTTCCATTCTACATTATTTCCTATTCAACTTTGGGAACACTTATAAAGTCAGGTAATAATAAATTAATTTATAAAAATTAAATTTTTTGTGATGTGGGACATGCGAATTTTAGTTGCAAAAATACTTATTGCTGCGTTTTGCGTTGCGTTGATTAATCCAGATGTGATAGCAGGGAATGATACTTTAAATATAAAAAGTTTTGGGGCAAAAGGCGATGGCAAAACAAACGATTATGAAGCTTTTATAAAAGCAATAGATGTAATAAATAATCGCGGTGGTAACTGTACTCTAATTGTACCCGCTGGCAATTATTTAATTGATGCCATCACTACCGTAAATAACAAATACCGGGATTTTGAATTTGACAGTTGTTCAGATTTATCAATCATCGGTTCGGCCGCCGTTATAAATTTAAAAGGCGGTTATAACAGGGCAGCTGATCGCGTTGCGGGCGTTAAAAAATCCTTTATCAGATCAGATACTTATTCAATCATCGCGTTCTCTTTTATTAACTGTAAAAATATTTTTCTGTCAGGGTTTGAAGTAAACGGCAATTCAGATAAAATAACAAGAGATCAGAGAGTTGTTGAAGCCCCTTCTCATTTATTAAGAATATGGGAATCGGAAAACGTTACCGTAACTAACATGTATTTGCATCATGGTATTTCAGATGGCATTTGCATAGGCGGAAAAAAGAAGTTTTCAACAAATATTAAGGTTACAAATGTTATTGCAGAAAGTAATGGACGGCAGGGTATGACGATAGTAGATGCCCGGGATGCTATATTTGAAAATTGTGCCTTTATCAATACAGGTATTAATAACGGGCAATATGGCAAACATAATCCAGGTGCCGGCGTCGATATTGAACCTATAAGACATTCAATCAACGGCATTAAAACAGGGAATATTAAATTTATTGCCTGCAGGTTTGAAAACAACAGCGGTGGCCAGATAAGAAACGGAAATGCAGTATCTGTTGATAGCGTTTATTTTATACGGGATACTATTCTCACCGGTTCTTCCCGCTCGAGGTACCAGCTTGTGCTAGGATGTGGTTATAGCGAGCTAAATGAATGTTATATAAAGATTGCCAACGGCACTTTTTATTCAAGCTCAATGCGCTCTGTTCAACCACAGCATTCGCTTATTCAAAACTCAACCATATACTTAAATAACAGCCAGATAATTTCCACTAAAGCACCTTCACCGGTTGCTGTTATACAGTTTATAAACAATAAAATTTACTGCACAGCACATAGTACTAATAATTGGTTTGATTTTAAATATGGAAATGTAAAGTTTATAAAAAACCGGGTTTATTTTCCTGAGGACTATTTACCGGCTGCCAAAAACCTGCTTATAAAAAATGAAAAATTAAACGTCGCCAACCAGTTATTAAAGCTTCCGTAATTAGTAAAGACGCGCTTGCACTACTTTGCCAGAAAATAAAAAAATAAATTGTTTTTTAATAGGTGTTCAAAAGGCAGGAACATCTTCTTTTTATAACTGGTTATCCCAGCATCCGCAAATAAATGCGCCAAAGGAAATGAAGGATACGCATTTTTTTTCACAGGAAAGATATTTGCAAAAAGGTGCGGCCTGGCTTGAATCATTTTATACAAACACTAATGCTGCACCAGTATTATTAAAAGGGGCAGTAAACTATATATATTTTCCACAGGTTGCAGCTACAATATATGATTATAATGATGAAAGCAAATTTATCCTCATCCTGCGAGACCCCGTTAAGCGGGCATTCAGCGCTTATAACTACATGTATAAATTAGGGCTGGAAAAAAGAAGCTTTAAGCAAAGCATAGAAGATGAACTTCAGCATAATTTCTTTTCAGAAGAAGCAAAAGGCAATTTTGCTTATCTCGGCCATGGCTATTATTACGACCAACTAAAAAACTGGCTTAACTATTTTGAACGAAACAGGTTTAGCATCCACATTTATGAAACACTTTTCCAGGAACCCCAAAAAGCCCTGCAGGAAACTTTTGAATTTTTAGGAATTGATAAAAACTTTACACCAAACCTCGTTAACGAAAATACGACCGGCGTAGTTAAATACAGGTGGATAAACAACTTGTTTTTTACCCATCCCCAACTCATAAAAGCTCTAAAAAAAATACACGTAGATAAAGTCATAGGTTATTCAGCACGAGTAAATTTTCTCAACTGGCTGAGAGATTGGAACACGAGCAGTAAAAAAAAACCTGGCGACCGGCTAACCCCTGAAATGTACGCTGCGTTATATAAACATTTTGAAGATGATATTTCCGGCTTATCGCAGTTATTGCAAACAAATTTAAAAACCTTATGGAAATATTAAGCCAGATAAGCCAGCTAAATAAAACAGGCGCTGTTATAAAAAAGCCCAACGTTGGTATCATTATCAGGTCATTTAACAGAGGTGGTGCAGAAGTTTTAATTAGGGAAATGTTTGACAATAAAAGGTTTAATGAAGCTACAGGCATTTGCGATTTAATTATACTTGACAGCAAGCGCCTTGAGTTATTAAAAGACCTGAAAAATGTAAACTATTATATCATAAACATATTCTCATCACCACTACTAAGTTTTTTTATTGAATATCGCAAACTATATAAATTATTGAAACTAAAACAATATGATGTATTGCATGTTCACCTGCCTAATGCCGCAATAATATTACGACTGCTGAAATTCTTGATGCCAAAACTAAGATTGGTTTATTCAGAACATAATATAGTTGATAGCTACAAAAAAATAACTTATTTACTAAGCGGGCTTACATACTACAAAGACAACCATACAATTTTTGTTTCCCGCGAAGTGGAAGCCTGTGTTAACAGGCATAGAAAAAGTAGCTTTTACAACTATAAAAACGGAAGTGTAATTATCAATGGCATTAATGTACATAAGTTTTACAGTACTGATAAAAATAATGGTCATTACACTAAAAATTACCTCACAGTTGGTACAGTGGTTAGCTTTCGCAAAGCAAAAAGATTAGACCGCTGGGTTGAAACTGCAGCAGCGGTAAGGGGAAAATATCCTTTACTCAACATTAAATTTATACTTGCGGGTATAGGCCCCGAAAAAGCTGCTATTGATGAAATGATATTGCAGAAAAAATTAACCGATTATATTGAAATGCCGGGGCTCGTGATAAACACGCCGGAAATATATAACAAACTGGATATTTTTTTAATGACAAGCGAATTTGAAGGCTTGCCGGTCGCTTTGCTAGAAGCTATGTCGTGTGCCTGTGTACCTGTAATTAGTAACGTTGGCGGCATTAGAGATCTTGACTTTGATGATTTTGGTTATAAGTATGAAAGTTTTGATGCAGATATTTTAGCAAACGTTATTGCAGATTATTATACCAACAAATCGAAAGTAATAGCAGAAAGAAATAAGGCAAGAAAGTTTATTGTAGAAAACAATAGTCTGGAAAAGCAAGTAGAGGGTTATTTAAATATATATAAAAATGTAATGGACAACTCTTAAAACTAATGCCCCGGGATTTATTGTATAAACCTATTATTTTAACAGGCGTTGGCCGATCAGGTACAACCATTATTGCGGAAATCCTTTTTCAGCATCAGGATCTTGCCTGGCCTTCCACTTATCAAAACAAGTTTCCGCAGGCTTTATGGATAAATAAAGTAAGACCATTAATGGATAATAAATTATGGAGCTTACGTGGGCAAAAAAAACAGGTAGATAAAATACCATTCTATAAAAATTATTTATTCCGGCCTTCCGAAGCAAATGCATTCTGGAAACACGTTACAAAGCCTGAAACAAATTTTTTGTATGATTTTTTATTGAATAAGCAGGTCTCTTCAGAAGAAAAACAATCCATTCGCAGCGTATTTAATAAATTAGTTAAATATCAAAAAAGAAAAAGGCTGGCGTTTAAACTTACAGGGCCGGGAAGGATTGGATATTTAAAAAGCATTTTTCCGGATGCTGTATTTATTGAAATTACAAGAGACCCGGTGGCTAATATACGCTCTCTTTTAAAAGTTCCCTTTTGGAAAACCAGGGGCATGCAAAAGCTTTGGTGGCAGGGGGCTTACACAAAAGAAGAACAGGAAAAAGTTTTAAACTGGAAGGGAAGACCTGCTCTGATAACGGCTATGCAATATGCAAGAATAAGAGAAAAAGTGAAGGAAGAAGCTGAATTACACAAAGCAGAATTATACTCATTTGCTTATGAAGATTTTGTGAAAGATCCACACAAAACAATAGCTGCAATCCTGGCTGTCACTGGCTTGTCACCAAGCAATGCAATAGATAATTATTTAAAATCGATCAAAATTCACGAAAGAAATGCAAGAGCGTTTGATTTTTTTGATGAGGCAGATAAAGAAGAATTAATAAATATCCTCAAGATACTTTAATCAGCCGGGCACGGAATAAAATACTGAGCATCTTAAAATTTTTGTGAGAAAAAAAATTATTCGTACTTCAACGGTTGCACGTTCAATGGATTCTTTTCTTGAAGGCCAATTATCTTTTTTAAATAATCATTTTCAAATAATAGCCGTTGCGGGCGAAGACCAAAATCTAAAAAATTTAAGGGAAAGAGAAAAAATTGAAACGCATGCCATCACCATGCAACGCCATATTTCCCCGTTGAAAGATTTTATTGCCTTAATTAAACTGTATTTGTTTTTTAGAAAACAAAAACCAGACATTGTCCATTCAATTACACCTAAAGCAGGATTGCTCAGCATGAGTGCCGCTTATCTTGCCCGGGTTCCGGTTAGGATGCATACGTTTACTGGTTTAATTTTTCCATCTAAGAAAGGTGCGATGAGAATGCTTTTATCTGGCATGGATAGATTATTATGCAGGTTTGCAACCCATGTTTATCCTGAAGGTTATGGCGTTAAAGAAGAGCTTATAAAAAACAAGATAACCCAAAAGCCATTGAAAGTTTTGGCAAACGGCAGCATTAAAGGAATAAATGTAGAATACTTTAACCCTGAAATGTATGATGCTGTTTTTAAAAATAATTTAAAAAAAACATTGAATATTGATGAGCAGGATTTTGTTTTCATTTATGTAGGCCGCCTGGTTAGAGATAAAGGGGTTAATGAATTGATAGATGGATTCAAAGCCTTATGTATTAAACATGCGCATGCAAAACTTATAATTGCCGGCGCTTTTGAGCATGATCTTGATCCATTGAAGTCCGAAACTGTTGAAACAATAAAAACACATCCTGATATAATTTACCTGGGTTACAAAAATGATGTACGGCCTTATTATGCAATTGCCGACGTTATGGTTTTTTTAAGCTACCGTGAAGGCTTTCCAAATGTTGTACTAGAAGCGGGTGCTATGGGCCTGCCTTGCATTGTTACCAACATCAGCGGTAGCAGTGAAATAATTGTACCGGATGAAAATGGCGTTATTATTCCTTCAAAAAACACCAAGGTACTCTTGGAAGTGATGCATAAACTTATTACAGATGCGGCGTATCCTAAAAATTTAAGGCTTAATGCAAGAAGCAAAATAATAAACAAATTTGAACAGCATTTAATCTGGAATGCATTACTGAAAGAATATCAGTTATTATCGGGCAATGCTTAAATTATTCTTTCAGGTTTTTTAACCTAAAACAATTGACCATTACTGCATTCATTTGTTATTATGTATAAAAAAATAATTAAAAGAATGTTAGACATAATACTTTCTGTAACACTTTTAATTATTCTTAGTCCTCTTCTGTTGGTCGTTTATCTCTTAATTAAGATAGATAGCAAGGGTCCTTTTCTTTTTGTACAAAAGCGGCTGGGTTATCAGGCAAGGGTGTTTAATGCTTATAAATTAAGAACAATGACGCATAAGATTCGTCATACACATACTCAGGTATACGGAAAACATCCGGATGTTACAAGGGTTGGCTTTTATTTACGAAAATATAAGATTGATGAACTGCCACAACTTATAAATATTTTTCGCGGCGAGATGTCTTTTGTCGGGCCAAGGCCAGGACTTCCCGAACAGCTTAAAAACTATAATGAGGTAGCTAAAACGAGGTTGCAAGTAAGGCCGGGTTTAACTGGTCTTGCCCAAATAAACGGGAATATTTATTTAACCTGGCCGGAAAGATGGATGTATGATGGATTATATGTTAAGCAACTCAGTTTTAAATTAGATATTTCAATTATAATAAAAACATTCCTCATTTTAATAAAGGGCGAAGATAAGTTTATAAAAAAGCCAAATGCTTAAAATTGTATTAGCCGGTTCTGTAAAAAGCAGCTTAGAAACACTTAAATCATTGGTAAAACACGAAATGAATGTAGCCGGTGTTTTTGGTTATGAACCCTCTGAGCATACAAATATAAGCGGATATATTTCTATGAAGCCGTTTTGTGAGGCGCATAACATACCATATTATGCCTTTGTAAAAATTAATACTGAACAAACAGTTGATATCTTAAAAAAATTGCAACCGGATATTTTATTTGTAGTTGGATTATCACAATTAGTATCTGATGAAATATTATCTATTGCCAAACTTGGCAATATTGGCTTTCATCCAACTGCATTACCCGCGGGCAGAGGGCGATCGCCAATAGCCTGGATGGTTTTAGAAGAAAAAGCCGGCGCTGCAAATTTTTTTTTAATGAGCAAAGGTGCAGATGAAGGACCCATTTTTGTTAAGGAAGACTTCTTGATAGAAGCTACAGATACGGCTGCCTCTGTTCAGGCTAAAATTTGGAAATCGCTGCATGTATGCCTGGACACGTGGCTACCTGCATTAAAAAAGGGTGAATGGATTTTTTCACCGCAAGATGAAAGCCTCGCTTCTTATTACGGAAAAAGAAACCCTGAAGATGGGATAATTTACTGGGATTCTACCGCTGACGAAATTGAAAAATTAATCCGTGCTTCTACTAAACCCAATCCTGGAGCTTATACATTTAAAGGCACTAATAAAATTTTAATATGGCATTCAAGAATTGAAAAGGAAATCAAAATAAAAGGTGTAACGGGCCGCGTTTTATTAGTTAAAAATAATGAGTTTCTTGTTCAGTGCGGTAGTGGTCTTTTATGGCTTACGCATACAACAGATGAAAGCCTGAACAAAACAACATTAAAGGTTGGAGAAAAACTGGGCTATTATCCAGAATTAGAAATTTATAACTTAAAAAGGGAAATACAACTTTTAAAAGAATGGATACAAAAAAAAACATCTTAATTGTTGCGCCGCATGCAGATGATGAAATTTTAGGATGCGGTGGAATAATTGCCAGGTATTCATCCGAAGGCAATAATGTTTTTATTGCAATTATGTGTAATGCACATGTTGGCGCACCCGATATGTTCCCGCTTGAAAAAATTCAAAAGATCAGAAGCGACGCTGTAAAAGCGCATCAGCTTTTAAAGGTTAAGCAAACTTTCTTTTTCGATTTCCCGGCTCCACGATTAGACACCTATCCTTCTTTTGAAATTTCTAATGTGGTGGCTAATCTGATTTTGGAAAATTCAATTGATATTTTATTTATACCACACAAAGGGGATATTCACCAGGATCATCGCGTTGTTCACCAAGCCTCTCTTGTGGCGGCAAGGCCTGTAAATAATTGCCCGGTAAAAGAAATTTATGCTTATGAAACTTTATCGGAAACAGAATGGTCATCACCAACCGGAACCGATGCTTTTGTACCAACCGTATTTATTGATATTACAGATTTCTTATCCAGCAAATTAGAAGCAATGTCTTGTTATACTACACAAATCAGGCTGGCGCCTCATTCAAGATCTTTGCCTGGCTTAACACACTTAGCACATTTCAGAGGTTCTACAATTGGTCGTAAATGCGCAGAAGCATTTATGCTCATACGGTCTATACAGTAAATCCTTAAGGGTATCTATAAATGCTGTAGCAGATAAGTCAATAATGAGAGAAGAACAGCAGTTTCTTGAACAGTTTAAAAAGGATATGGGTTTTGAAAAAATCCTTCAATCTGTGAATGAAAATTTGTTTGCGGCGGAAAATGCTTTGTACCAGGATTTGCCTGAAGAAAGGGCCACCATTCATATTATTGGTTCGCCAAGATCGGGAACTACTTTATTAAATCAATTGATCAGCTCCTGCCTGGATGTGGGGTATATTAATAATTTTATAGCAGCCTTTTGGAAAACGCCCGTGCACGGAATAATTCTTTCAAAAAAACTGATCGGCTTAAATTATGATTCGGACTATACTTCAGATTTTGGTAAAACCAATGCTATTACAGAACCGCATGAATACACCTATTTCTGGTGTTATTTTTTAAAGTATAATAAGATAGGCCAGATGCCGCCGGAACATGATAAAGAAATTAACTGGCAGCAGCTCAAACTTGTTTTACTAAATATGTGCCATGCCTTTAAAACCTCTATCGTTTTTAAGTCGCTGTTTCTTGGCTGGCACATGCCTTCTACGTTGAAAGTTTTACATAAAACCCTGTTCATCCTGGTTGAGCGGGATATTACTGATAACGCTTATTCGCTTTTGCAAATAAGAAAAAAATACTTTGGAACTTATGATACATGGGCTTCTATAAAGCCAATGCAGTACGAGGCGTTATCAGAATTGAATCCGTTTGAACAGGTAATTGGCCAGGTGTATTATTTAAATGAATCGTATAAGCAACAGCTTAACAACATTTCTCCTGACAACTTTCTGCATATAACTTATGAAGAAATATGCGCATCTCCTGCAACTGTTTTAAACAGCATCATAAAAAAGTTGGAAGTACTGCAGGTTAAACAAAGCATTATTAAACAGCCACCGGGATATTTTAATTCAAAATCTTGCGTCAGCAGGGAAGACAGGATGGCTTTACAAAAAGCAGCGCATACTTTTTTTAGCCGAACAGTCCACAACATTCTGTAAAATATGCAGCAAGAGTACGGCTCTGATTTTCATTTTATGGATTTTTCCGGATTACCCAAAAGCCCGGGAATTCAAGATATTTATGCGCAATCAAATTTATTTTTTTCAGGCCGTACTGCATTATACAACCTCATTCAAAAAGGCATTGCTTTATATAACTGGCAAAATATTTATTTACCCGAATATTATTGTCATGATGTGGATGCATTTATAAAAGCGCTGCCGGTAAATATTTTTTATTACAATGATGGCCCTTACAATACCGGAATAATTGATACAGCAGCATTGGATAAAGAAAATAATATTTTCATACACGTAAATTATTTTGGATTAAATACACAATCACGTTTACAACTGAAGAATGCATTTGTAATAGAAGATCATACACATGATCTTACATCTGAATGGGCGCTTAACAGCACTGCGCATTATTGTTTTGCCTCGTTACGAAAAAGCCTGCCGGTGGCTGCAGGCGGCATAGTATGGTCGCCGCAACAATTGGAACTGCCCCAGGTAACTGCGGAAAAGAATCTGGGTAATACTGCAGCTTACATGAAATTAGCTGCGATGTTCTTAAAAAAAGAATATTTGAATGAACATTACACAAACAAACAAGACTTCAGAAACTTATTTATCAACAGCGAATCATTATTTGAATCGCATGAAACAAATGGCGCACTTCCTCCGATTATTCAAAACGCCATCAATACAATTCCAATTGAATTATTACGCATACATAAAATAAATAATTATAAACAGCTAAGCAATGCCATACACGAAAAGGAAATTATATGGCAACAACAAATTCAGGATAGGTGTCCCTTTGGTTGTATGCTTTTTTTTAAAGAAGCACTGCAAAGAGATAAGATGAAAGCATACTTAATTAAGAACCATATTTATCCGGCGGTGTTGTGGCCGAATCAAAAAGAAGCCAAAGCCAAAGCATTTTCTGAAAAAGTATTGCTTATCCATTGCGATGTACGATACAATTCAGCAGATATGCAATGTATAGCGGACACCATTAATCATTACGCGCATGCAGGTTAAAATAGTTTCTGTTTTTGATACAGCTGAATGGAATACTGTTATCAGGCAATGTATTTATTATGATTTTTATCATTGCAATTCCTATAACAAATTAGACAGATCGGGCGAACCATTTCTGTTTATTGCCGAAGATGATAACGATCAGGTCGTATTGCCTTTAATAAAGCGATCCATTGGTGACTCCGGTTATTTCGACTGCACTTCAGTTTGGGGTTATCCCGGACCGGTTACAAGCAGGCTGCCGGAAGATCTATCACCAGAACTCATTCGTTTTTTTCAACAGCAACTGCAGCAATATTTGTATGAACAAAAGGTTGTCAGTGCTTTTTCGCGCCTGCATACTATTATTCCGCAGGAAATGCTTTTTAAAGATTTCGGAAGCATTATTCATTTAAATAAAACGGTGGCAATAGATCTCAGCCTTCCTCCTGATATTCAACGCCAGCAATACCGTAAAACAAATAAATCAGAGATCAATCAATTAAGGAGAAAAGGTTATTTCGTAAAAAAAGCAAATACAACTGAAGAAATAAATGCGTTTGTAGCTATATATACTGAAACAATGGAACGTGTAAATGCAGATGATTATTATTTTAATTGTTTTGATAACGAATATTTTCACAACCTGCTAAGCGCTGATGATTGTAAGCCTAACCTGCTGCTTGCATATAAGCAAAATGAAATAGCTGCGGGGGGAGTGTTTATGGCAACAAAAAAATTTATGCAATACCATGTTGCGGGCACAAAAAAAGCGTTTTATAAAGAAACACCTATGAAACTAATTGTTGATGAAGCAAGGCTGCTTGCAAACCGGTTACAATTAAATTATTTGCATCTTGGTGGTGGCGTTGGTGGCAGCGACAGTGATTCCTTATTCTGGTTTAAGTCGGGTTTTTCCGATCTTAATTTCACATTCAAAATATGGCGGCTTATAGTGAATGAAAAGATCTATAAAGACCTTGTAAATACACGCTCAAAAGAAAAAGTATTGAATGAAAATTATTTCCCGTTGTATAGGGGTTAACCTAATCAGCGCCAATTACAGATGATGGATAACGCTACAGAAAAATATTTTGATATCTGCTTTATAGGGGCGGGTTTATCCTGCAGTTATACGTTGTTGCATTATATTCAATTGCTTGAAAAATCTTCTCCAAAAACCAAGGTTAGCATTTGCATAATAGATAAAGCAAATGAATTCTGGACGGGTATTCCTTATGGCAAACGGTCTGGTGAACATTCTTTAATCATCACATCCATAAACGAATTTTTACCCGAACAGGAACGCGAAATTTTTATACACTGGCTTAATGAAAACTTTGAATCGATTTCAAAAGATTACATTCAAACCAATAATCATGCTGCGTTAACATGGTTAAAAAATAATGAGCAACTTATATCAACCAAACAATGGAATAAACTCTATATACCCCGGCAAATTTTCGGCAGGTTTTTAACAGAAAGAATGACGGCACTTATGGCGTCGGCTAAACAAAAAGGAATCCTGGAGTATGAATTGATGGTTGGCGAAGCAACGGATGTACAGCACCGCCCGAATAACTCCTTCGCTGTTTTTATTAAAGAATCCTCCGGCATTAATACAACCATTGCAAGCAAAAAAGTTATTTTATCTATCGGCAGCCCGCCCAAAAAAGGATTAATGATAGATGCGCAACCGGGCAACTCATTTATGTATGTACAGGATGTATATGATCCGTATATGCATTACAACATCAATAAAGTTTTTACTTTTCTTTCTTCTCTTGCAGCCGCTTCAAAAAACATTTTGATACTCGGTTCAAATGCCAGCTCGCTTGAAGTGATTTATAACCTGCAGCATACTAATCTGTCAGAAAAGTTTATCAATAAATTATTTATACTTTCTCCCAACGGCATGTTTCCCCATCGTATAAATGAAGATGAGATTAATATTAATTATGACCCGGTTCATTTAAACGCATTGCGTAAATCCAAAGAAAACACCTGCGTTCAAATTTTAGAGGCGGTTAAAAAAGATGTGCAAAAAGCTCAGGCAGAAAAAATAGAAATAGCCGGCATCTATCATGCTATGTCGCACGCTATTATAGGCTTGCTAAATGAGTTGAATGATTATGAGCAAAAGCAATTTGTTTATACTTATGGGGTAGAGATTGGTAAACTCCAGCGCCGTGCAGGCAGCGAGTACCTTGATGTTGCTAATGATTTATTAGCTGCAAACAAATTATCGCTAATACAAGGAAGATTTATAAAGCAGTTAAATAATAATAGCCGTTTTCAATTTGAATATGTTGATATACCCGCCAATACAAAAAAGATTTTTCCCGAAGCTGTTGACGTTATTATTAATTGTATCGGGTCTGAAGAATTAAATACCTCGCTTTCTCCGTTAATTCAAAATCTTATCAATAAAAAAATTTGTTCAGTAAATGGTTCAAATAAAGGTTTTGAAGTAGATGAAAATTTTCAAAGCAGCAAAAACTTTTTTGTAATGGGTCCGCTTTTGTCCGGAACCATAAACAGCAAATTAAGAATATGGCATGCTGAAAGTTGCCCACGCATTTATTTTTTAGGCCAGCAACTGGCCGAACACCTCATGAGCAGCTAACAAAGTTTTAATACTGATTTTATGAATGCCAAAATCTGGCTTTCTTCACCGCATATGTGTGGCAAAGAAAAAGAGTTTGTAGAGGATGCTTTCACCACCAACTGGATAGCACCTTTAGGGCCTAATGTAGACGGCTTTGAAAACGACCTGGAAACTTATCTTGGCGAAGGAATGCATGTTGCAGCCCTAAGCTCAGGCACAGCGGCCATTCATCTTGCGCTGATTTTATTGGGCGTACAAAATGGTGATGAAGTTATTTGCCAAAGCATGACCTTTTCGGGTTCTGCCAACCCTATTGTTTATCAGGGCGCAACGCCTGTATTTGTTGATAGTGAAAAAGAAACCTGGAATATGAGTCCTTCTTTTTTGGAAGAAGCCATTAAAGACAGGATTAAAAAAGGTAAAAAACCAAAGGCAATAATCCCGGTTCATTTATATGGAATGCCTTGTAAAATGCATGAAATTTTAAGTATTGCTAATGAATATGAAATACCTGTTATTGAAGATGCAGCAGAAGCATTGGGTTCAATGTATTTTGGTAAGAAAACAGGCACCTTTGGCACTATTTCGATTTTATCATTTAACGGCAATAAAATCATTACTACCTCTGGCGGTGGCGCAATCGTATCAAACAATAAAACTTATATAGAAAGGGCAAAATTTCTATCAACACAGGCAAGAGATCCTGCCCCGCATTACGAACATTCACACATTGGATATAACTACCGTATGAGTAATGTGTGTGCAGGCATTGGCAGAGGCCAGATGACTGTATTGGAAGATAGGGTAAAAAAGAAAAGAGCCATCTTTAAAAATTATCAGGCAGCACTAAATAATATTTCCGGAATCTCATTTCAAAATGAACCCGAAAATTTTTACAGCAACCGGTGGCTTACAACCATACTTATCGATTCAGCAAAAACACCCCATACAATAAATAACGAGCATATAAGGCTTGTACTTGAAAAAAGCAATATTGAATCAAGGCCATTATGGAAACCTATGCACCTGCAGCCCGTATTTAAAGATGCAGCCTTTTATGGTGACAGAACAAGCGACAAACTGTTTGAGCAGGGTCTTTGTTTGCCTTCAGGCAGTAACCTTACTGAAGAAGCTATTGAAACTGTGAAAAGTAAAATTTCACTCGCATTTACCCTGGAATCATTTTCTAACCTATAAGCTAGCCAGTAAAACACAAGTACTAAACTTTTCTCACCCCGGGAAAGGTATATTGTTCGTTTTATGCGACTGCTGAAAAACAAAATCCGGACGAATGAAGCCTTCAGCCATTTTAAAAATTGGCTATATGCCCAGGTGGTTTATAGCCAGCATGGATGCTGTACTTTCTTTCTTTTCCATCCTGCTTTCTTATCTGCTCCGTTTTAATTTTGAAACCCAAAAAATAGACAAGCATAAATTCATAGTAGCTATTGTTGCTACGTTAGTTGTCTATCTTATCTCTTTCTTTATTTTCAGGTCGTTTAAAGAAATTATCAGGCACACTACATTTAAAGGTGTGTTTAAAATTTTCCTCTCGGTATTTACTGCCAGCGCTGCTTTATTATGTATAAACCTGGTATTTTTTAAAGGCGATTATCTTGTTCCTATCTCCATAATCTGTATTAATTTTTTTATTTCATTTTGTTTATTAGGCGGCAGTCGCATGGCTATAAAAAATGTTTTTGAAGTAGCCGCAACAACAAAAAAACAACCGGTTATATTGTTTGGTGCAGGTGAAATGGGCAAAGCAGCATTAAATACAATCATATCAGACAAATTTAGTAACTGGAGGGTTGTTGGTATTGTTGATGACGATGTTTCCAAACTATACAAAAAAATCAGCGGGGTTTCAATTTATAATACTACAACCATTAACCGGGTTATAAAAAGAAATACTGTCAGGCGTGCTATCATTGCTGTGAACAATATTTCGCTGGAACGGCGGAACGAGGTTGCAGAATTGTTTATAGAAAAAGGATTAACGGTTTCGGTGCTGCCGCATAACCAGCAATGGCTCGAAGACCCGTTTAAGTTGCGCCGGTTAAGGGATATAAAGATTGAAGATTTATTACAGCGGGAACCCATTCAAATCAATAATACAGCCATTAGCAACGCACTTAAAAATAAATGTATTTTAGTTACAGGAGCAGCAGGCTCTATTGGCAGCGAAATTGTAAAACAGGTTGCTGTTTTTGAGCCATCAATGCTTTTGTTGTGCGATATGGCAGAATCGCCGCTGCATGATATTGGTTTGTACATGCATGAAAATACTTCCATAAAATATAAACTGATCTTAGGCAGCATTACCCAGGCAGATTATATGGAACAAGTGTTTTCCCTCCACAAACCTGATATTGTATTTCATGCCGCCGCTTACAAGCATGTACCATTGATGGAAGATCATCCGCGAGAGGCTATTTTAAACAATATATATGGCACCAAAATAATTGCTGATCTTTCTTTAAAATATAAAGTCAGCCGTTTCGTAATGGTATCTACAGATAAGGCGGTAAACCCTACCAACGTAATGGGCGCATCCAAACGCATTGCTGAAATGTATATTCAATCTTTATGCACAGCCGGCGGCACATTATTTATTACAACACGTTTTGGCAATGTGCTCGATTCAAATGGAAGTGTTATTCCAAGGTTTAGGTCTCAGCTTGCCAGGGGCGGGCCTATTACAATAACACACCCTGAAATTACCCGTTTTTTTATGACCATACCGGAAGCTTGCCAGTTAGTGCTGGAAGCTGGCGTTATGGCAAAAGGCACTGAAATTTTTGTATTTGATATGGGGCAGTCTGTTCGTATAAAAGATCTCGCTTATAAAATGATAATTCTAGCCGGGTTAAAACCGGGCGAGGATATAAAAATCCAATACACCGGGCTGCGGCCGGGAGAGAAGTTATATGAAGAGGTCTTAAACGATGCAGAAATTACGGCTGAAACCTATCATCCCAAAATCCGTATAGCCAGGGCCCGGCAGGTAAGTATCGATTTCCTTCAGCCGTATTTATCCAAACTCATTAGCAGCGTAAAGTATGATTCCGATTGGGAATGTGTCAGAAATATGAAAGTGCTGGTTCCGGAATTTGTAAGTAATAATTCCAAATTTGAAAAGCTTGACAAACTACCAGACAAGGAACAGGCATTAACTGATATTTAAATAAAATAACATTTTTATAAAGGTTACTTTCATTTACCATGCAGCATAAAATATGGGCAATCGTTCTATATTTACGTTATGCACACAAAAAGAAATACCTTTTTTTTCCGCCTGCTTGCATGTGTATTATGCACAGGTTTTGTGTTGCATGGTTTTAGCCAAACCCAACAGCCGCCGCGAATTATAAACCGAAATAATCTTGGCGTAAACGATACAATAATTGTCCAGGCATGTATTGAACCAAATGGGGATACCATTCCCTGCTCCTGGCTTGAAGATGAATATGTGTTGACGAAAATGACACGCGCCCAGCGCAAGCGTTATGTGGAATGGACGAGGTTGCGCAATGCCGTTTATGTAACTTATCCTTATGCTATAAAAGCATCTAAAGTAATGAATGAAATAAACGCGCAATTGGTAAATGTGAATGATAAAAAGAAGCGCAAGGCAATAATTATGTCGCGTGAAAAAGAGCTGAAAAAAGAATTTGCCGATAAGCTTACGCAGCTTTCTGTTTACCAGGGCAAGGTTTTAATGAAACTCATCTATCGCCAAACCGGCAATAACTGTTATGAAATAATTGAAAGCTACAAGGGTAAGTTCAATGCGGGCTTCTGGCAAACCGTGGCTTTGATTTTTGGTTCAAACCTTCGCCAGAATTATGATCCTTCAGGCTTAGATCACGATATGGAAACGATTGTGCAGGATGTAGAGAGGATGTATGGTATTCGCCGTGGTTAAAGCATTAGCAGTTGAGCAAGTAACGCTTCCCGTGAACTGATTATTTCAAAAAAATTACCGTAACTCTTATTAAAGTCCTTCTATAATTTTACCTAATTCCTTCATGGCTTCGCCGCTTTCTCCATATTCAACTATGCGCCCTGCCTCTTTACCATCTTTTAAAACAATAAATGTGGGCACTTCCGTAACATTAAATGTTTTTTCAAGATTATCAAACGTGGTTTTGTTATAGTCAACACCTATAAGCGAAATATTATTGTCCGGGTAACCCGCAGCATCTGTAAGACGATAAAATTCAGGTAAAAGGTTGTGGGTATCGGGGCACCAGGTACCGGCAAAAATCAGCATCTTAAAATCACCGGCATGTTGTTTAAAAGCAGCCACTGCTTTAGCATCGGGCCTGCCAAGTTTATAATTTTTTTGAAACCATGCAAAAGATGTATCACTTTCAATATCGCTGCGGGAAAGCAGGCCTTTTAAAATCTTTCCGTGCGTTGAATCGAAGCTTATTTCATAAGGATGAAATGCCTGCTGCGCTTTGCCTGTAACAATTACAGCCAGGCCGAATAAGAACAGGAAAATTTTTTTCATGCGCCTAAATTAGTGCGCAATTCCAAAAGAAAAGAGCGGAATTTTGTTAAGCTTTCCACCAACTGAACCTGCATAGCAGCTTTTTTCTGGTTATCTTTTAAATATTGCCTTGCCCCTTCAACAGAATATTTCTGCTGCCGTAATAAATAATAAATAAGACGCAGGTTTTTCACATCTTCCGGCCTGAAAAGGCGGTCGCCTTTTTTGTTCTTCCGTGGCTTCAGAATATCAAATTCATTCTCCCAAAACCTCAGTAAAGAAGGTTTCATATTAAACCATTGCGCCACTTCGCTTATGGAATAATATTGCTTTTGAAATAAGATTTCATCTTCTGGAATTTCGAGCAGCGCAACATCAAGATTAATTTCCTTTAAAGATTTACGGCCACGCTTTGAAGGCTGCTCTGCATTTTTTGAAAGCGGCTTGATAAGCTGAACAGGTTTTGTTTGCTCCTTGGGCTTATTATCTTCCTTTGGTTCAGGTTCTTCATTCACCTGTATAATAACAGGAGGTTTTACCGGTGTTACATTAGCTTTTTTTTCAGCAGGAGCTGCAATTTCAACCGCTTTTTTTTCCGGTTGTTTCTTAGGACGGATAACAGCAATTTTATCATTGTTGTTATTAAATAGATCTAATTGTTGCATGTTGTAAAACTACAAATAATTAAATGGCAATGCCGCTGTAAAAGATAAAGGAATAATCGTGCGTTTTCCTGAATAAATCAGCATCTTTATAACGCATAAATTTAAAATAAATTTTCTTGCCAGTGATTAAAACTATTTGTGTTTGCGGCGCCGGAACCATGGGCAGCGGAATTGCACAGGTTATTGCATCAAACAACATTCAAGTAATTCAATTTGATGTGAATGAAAATATGCTTGAAAAAAGCAAAACATCTATTACAAATAATTTGCAAAAGCTTGTTGACAAAGGCAGGCTGGAGCAAGCGCGAAGAAGCGATATTCTGCAACGCATTACGTTTACATCTTCTATAAAAGATTGTGTAGGTGAATTGATTATAGAAGCCGTTGTAGAAGATAAGTTGATCAAACAACATTTATTTGATAAGCTTGCTGCTATAAATACGGCCGATACCATTTTTGCAACCAATACATCATCTATTTCCATTACGGCATTAAGCAGCGGAAAGCAGTATGCCCCTCGTTTTGCGGGCCTGCATTTTTTTAACCCGGCAACTTTAATGAAACTGGTGGAAATTATCCGTACAGAGCATACAAATGATGCCGTTATTGATACCTTAAAACAGTTTACAGCCGCATTGGGTAAAACGGCCGTTGTTTGCAATGATGCGCCCGGATTTATTGTAAACCGTGTGGCAAGGCATTATTATCTTGAAGCGATGCAACTGGCTGAAAAAGGTATGGCAGACATAAAAACTATTGATACGATAATGGAAGCCACCGGCTTTAAAATGGGCCCGTTTAAATTGATGGACCTGATAGGGTTGGATGTAAATTATGCAGTAAGTAATATCGTATGGAAAGAACTCGGTAAGCCTGAACGTTTAAAGCCTTCACGTTTGCAAAAAGACAAAGTGGATGCAAACGAACTCGGTAAAAAAAATGGCAAAGGTTTTTACGAATATTAAAGGGGACAAGCTCCTTCCGCTGTTAAAAGATGACTGATTTATTTTTCAGGAATTAAATTTGCTTTCATTCGAAATAAAAAATATGCAGGAACTTATTGATAAACTCATAAATGAAGCCGGCCTTACCGATAAACAGGCTTTACAGGCCATAACGATTGTGAAAGATTTTGCGAAAAGTAAATTCCCTATGTTTGGCGGCGCCATAGAAAAAGCCTTTGCCAAACACAGTAAAAAAGAAGACGAAGATTTTCTTGATTAATCTTCCATTTATTTCTACCTAATGTTTAAGTTTTAATGGAGCTATTGCCTGGCAAAAAAATTTACTTTTTCTCCGATTTTCATCTGGGCGCTCCTGATTTTGCGGCAAGCCTGGTAAGGGAAAAAAAGATCGTTGCCTTCCTGGAAACTGTGCGGCATCATGCTGCAGCCATAATTATTGGCGGCGATGTTTTTGACTTTTGGTATGAATACAAAACCGTTGTTCCAAAACATTTTGTACGGCTACTTGGCAAGCTGGCAGAGATAACAGACAGCGGCATTCCCGTTATGCTTTTTGCAGGCAACCACGATATGTGGATGCGGGATTATTTTCAAACCGAATTAAACATACCGGTTTACTTTGAGCCCAGGACTTTTACGTGGAATAATAAAAAGTTTTTTATCGGCCATGGCGATGGTTTGGGGCCGGGAGATCATGGCTATAAATTCCTTAAAAAAATATTCAGAAATAAATTCTGCCAATGGTCGTTTGGCCAGTTGCATCCAACCTGGGGCATGCGGCTTGCCAATTATTTCAGCCGAAAAAGCAGGCAGAAAACAGGCTCGTCCGATGCTGTTTTTTTAGGGGAGGATAATGAATGGCTGGTTATTTTTTGCAGGGAAGTGCTGGCAAAAGAACATTTTGATTATTTCATTTTCGGCCATCGCCACCTGCCCTTAAAAATTAGGCTTAACGATAACGCTGAATATATTAATCTCGGCGACTGGATCACACATTTTACCTACGCTGTATTCGACGGCAGCACCGTTGAATTAAAGAAATGGGAAGAGTAGCAGCTTGTTATTTTATTTCAAAATATACCAGGCCAAAAAATTACCAGTAGTTTTGCATTGCTACAAACCCGTGCTATCGTTCCAATTTATTGGAAAGGAAAGTCCGGACAGCACAGGGCAGCCCACCATGTGTTAAGCATGGCTTTCCCGGTTTCGGGAAAAGAGAAAGTGCCACAGAAAATAACTGTTTCGCAATTAGCGGAATGAGGGTGAAAATGTGAGGTAAGAGCTCACGTTCTGTTGCAGTAATGTAACAGAAGGGTAAACCTTGGGCGCTGCAATGCCACGTAAAGAAGCCATAGAGCTGCCCGCTCTGCTTCGGGGTAGGCAGCACAGATAAATGATAGCTTAAAACAGAATCCGGCTTACGGGGTTTGTAGTTTTTTTTAAATTAATGACTGCCGGCAATACATAAATAAAAATGAAGCCGGTTTAATGCGGAGGCCTGCGTTTTAATACGCCCCCTGCTGTTTCCTTTATGGTGCTGGCAAATACAAAAGCCTTCGGGTCTTCAGCATATACGAGGTTTTTAAGCTTGCGCATTTCCAGCCTGCTTATTACGGTAAAGATGATATCAACATCGGTATGCACTTCATATTTACCGGGAAGAAAGCCGCGTTCGCCTTTATAAATAGTTATACCGCGGCCCATTTCGTTTACCAGCTTTTCTTTTATGCGCTCACTGTTGCCCGAAATAATAGTTACGCCGGTATAAGCTTCAATGCCTTCCACTACATAGTCCACTGTTTTGGACGCAGTAAAATAAGTTAGCATTGAATAGAGTGAAGTTTCCATACCAAACTGGAATGCAGCGATACTAAATATAATGATGTTAAGGCCCAACACAATTTCACTGATGGTAAAGCTTGTGTGCCTTAATGTGTATAATGCAAGTACTTCAATACCATCCACGGCGCAACCGCCGCGCATGGTAAGGCCGATGCCTATACCTAGAAAAAACCCGCCAAAAATAGATATGAGCAATTTATCTGAAGTAATAACAGGATATGGCACAAGGAAAAGACAGAGTCCTAACAGGATAATACAAATGAGTGTTTTTATAGCAAAATTCCTGCTGGCAACAAAAGCGCTCATAATTATAAGCGGTGCATTTACGGCGATAATTACTACTGCAAGATTTATATGATATATCTCATGAATAAGCAGCGATATACCCGTCATGCCGCCATCAAAAAAATGATTGGGTACAAGAAATCCTTTTAAAGCAAAACCTGCAGTGGCCACACCAAATATCATCAGTAAAATATCGGCAAAACTAAAATCGCGGTGGTTTTTTGTTTTTGTATGATGCTGGCGGCTGAGTTTTTTTAAGTTGGCCTCCTTACGTGCAGTAAGTTTTTCTTTCGCGCTTTCCGTAAAAAAATTATGCGACCTTAAAAAATCAACCTGCTTTTTTAACCATTCTTCATTGGTAAGATTGGGATCGCGGTATTTTAATTCACGGTAAAGCCTGTTTGAAAAAACGTTGTAATCATCTGTACCGATATAATACACATCAGCGTCGCAAAGAATTCTTGAAAGATGGTTCTTTGGCTGCTGCGGTACTTTTGTTGACATTATTATTTCACAAACAGCTTCCACCTGCGCGGGGTTATAATTGTATTGCGGCAATAGCTCCCGTGAAAGATTGCAGGATGTTTCTTCATGGGTTTCATAAGTTGATAAAAAACCTGCATCGTGCATAAGGGCAGCCGTTTGCAGAAGCTGCAATTCTTCAGTGCCCAATCCTTCCAGCTCGCCTAATTCAATAGCATTTCTTATTACAATTTCCGTATGTTCTGCATTGTGATAAGTTAGCCACTCAGGCAATTCCCGGTGCAGTTTTTCCAGTATATATGATTGTATTTTTTGTACTTCCATTAAGGAAATTTTGTGCTCCAATAAATTATAATAAGGAAGCTTTGTTAATTCAATACTTCAAACACTTCAAGTATTTCCTTTTTGTTTTTTACTTCAAGCTGGCCCACAGGCCTGCAATTAAATGATTCTTTTATTTTTTCGTACGATTTTGCCTCAATTAAAATTTGCCCGGGCTGCGCTTTGCTTTGCAGGCGCTGTGCTGTATTTACCACATCGCCAATAACGGTATAATCCAGCCTGCGCAAACCGGCTGCGCCAATATTGCCCGATATCATTTCACCACTGTTAGCGCCTATGGAAACTTCCGGCAAAAAACCTGCTATGCCTTTCTCCGGCGGCATATTGTGAATGGCATTGCGCACGGCAAGGCAGGCTTCTATGGCACGGTCGAGGTGATATTCGCCATGAAATACCGCCATTACAGCATCGCCTATAAACTTATCTACAAAACCATTCTGCGCTATTATTTCTTTTACAATAACATCAAAATAAGTATTAAGCAGGTGTACAACCACATCGGGTTTTTCTCTTTCTGTTATTGATGTGAAACCACATATATCAATGAATATAACAGTTGCTTCAATATTTTCATTTATGGTAAGCGATTGTTCAAATTCTTTTTTCTCCATAAACTTCAGCACCGATTCATCCACATACATTTTTAGAATATTGTTTTCTTTAATGGCCTGCAATGTTTGTTTTAACTGTGTAACATACTCAATTGTTTTTTTAAGCGTGAGTTCAAAATCTGCGAAGTTTACGGGCTTGGTTATAAAATCAAAAGCGCCGCGATTCATGGCGGTGCGTATATTTTCCATGTCGCCGTAAGCAGAAACAATTACTGTTTTAATAATGGGGCTTACATCGTGTAACCTTTCAAGCAGCGTTAAGCCATCCATTTCGGGCATATTAATATCGCTGAAAACAAGTTCTATATTTGGATCCTGCTGCAGTTTTTCAAGCGCTTCGCGGCCGGTTAATGCAAATACAAATTCGTATTGATGTTCCCTTATTTGTTTTCGGAATTTTTGTTTGATTAATATCTCAAGATCAGTTTCGTCGTCTGCCACTAATATTTTAGTCATGTACCTGCTTTTTTAATTTATCTTTTAAAAGAGTAAAGTCGAGGGGCTTGGTCAGGAAATCATCTGCGCCGAGGCTTAGCGACCTGTTGTAATTTTCTTCATCGCCGTAAGCGGTGATCATCATTACAACAGGCGGGGGCACGGCATACATCTGTTTTATTTTTTGCAATAGCTCCAGGCCGCTCATGCCAGGCATATTAATATCTGAAAGAATAAGTACCACTTCATGTTCATGATGGTTTAAATAAGCCAGCGCATCTTCTCCTGAATTGGAAAAAGCAAAAACAAACTCGCCATTCCTTATCTCTTTTCTAAAACGTTGTTCAAATAAAACTTTTACATCAGCCTCGTCATCCACAACCAAAATCTTCATATAAATATTTTTATTATCAAATATAATTTAAAGCAGTTTAGCCGAAGTTTTCTTTGTAGTATAAAGACAGCTTTCTCATTTAAACCTGCTGTTACAAATTTGCTTAATTGTTTTAAATACAGCTTTATAATTTGAGATTATTTATTGCCAGTAATTCATTGCATATTCTTTCCACGCTTTTGTGCAAAGGTGTATAGCTGAAAGCAGGCATCGCTTTCAATAATTTGCTGTTGTCGAAATATACTTTAGCCAGCGCCGTACGCGCCGTTTCTTTTGTAATGAAAGGCGCCTTGCCGGTAATAAAACTCTTTAATGCTTCAAACCGCCAAACCATGCCTGCCATAAAAGGCGTTATTTTTTTTGACGGTGCTTTTTTATGAAATGCTTCGGCAATAAGATCGAATAAATTTTTATAATCCGTGTTTTCTGCACTTAATATAAACCGCTCCCTGCAAATATTGCTTTGCATTAACGCTATCATGGCTTTTACAACATCCTGCACATCTACAAAGCCGGTTACGCCATCCGAGTAGTAAGGAAACTCTTTATATATGGTTTTAAAAATTTCCGAAGAGCCTGTATTCCAGTTGCCCGCCCCAAGAATAATCGACGGGTTCACAATCACCGCATTTAATCCTTCTGCCATGCCGCGCCACACTTCCATCTCTGCCAGGTATTTACTTTCCCCATATACGCTGTTGCTTGTTTCTTCGGTCCACTGCATTTCCTCCGTAATAATTGTGTTCTCCCGTATCCTGCCTAAAGCTGCAACAGAACTTACATGCAATAGTTTGCGCACGCCGGCATTTAAAGCCGCATTTACAATATTCGCCGTTCCTTCTGCATTGGTTTTAAAAAGCTGCCTTTTATCTTTTGGATTATAGGAAATTTTACCGGCGCAATGATATACCTCATCCACACCCTGCATTATTTCTTCCAGTAAAATCACGTCAAACAAATCTCCCTGTACCCATTCTATGGCAGGATGATGAAAAGGTATTTCTTTCCTGTATAAAGCCTTAATGCGAGGTTCATGCCCTGCAAGCGTTTTTGTTAAACATGAACCAAGCAACCCGGTTGCGCCGGTAATAAAAATCATTGCAGCACTTTTAAAATTTACAGTTTTTGCACCCGGTAAAAACCATATGGATTATAAAAGCTGTAAATGTAAACTGAAGTTGCCGGAAATTGAATTGCAAATAATAATCGGCTATTGCTGCATAATAATTATTTTTCTGATTGTACATTTATTATTTTGAACCACCAACAGCTTAAAATTGTATTAACAATTAAAATATGGACATGAGTCTGCAGTTTGCTCTGGTAATTATAATAGTTACTTACCTGCGCCGAACGCTTCAAACAAAAACAACAATGCCGGTATGGCATAAGCGGTTATCAATAATACTGTTTGCTGCTATCGGGTGCATGGTGCTTCAGCTTTCGGTAGCTTCTTTTAGCACAGTATTAAATATACTGTTTGTTATACTGGAGGATATATTGGTGGGCTTGCTGTTATATATAATTTATAAGTATGATGAATTTAAGCCTGTAAAATTTTTGCTAACAGCCTTATTACCTTACGCAATAGTTTCTTTTGTAGATGATCTGCTGCGCCTGCCCGGGAAAGATTTTTATTCCAGGGTATCTGATGTTTCCGGCCCCATTGTGCTGTTTGCTGTAATATGGGGATTTGGTGTTTGGCTCGTAAGCCGAAGGCAACAAAAAGAGTTAACAAAAGCCCGGCAGAGAGCACTGGACGAGCAGGAAAACAACAGGATTATAACTGCTATGAAAGCAGAGCTTGAAGTGCAGGTGGCCGAACGAACAGCTGAACTTACACAGCAGAAAGAAGCCCTTGAAAATACATTAAGCGAATTAAAAGCCACACAGGCGCAGCTTATACAATCTGAAAAAATGGCTTCACTGGGTGAGCTTACCGCCGGCATTGCACATGAAATTCAAAACCCGCTCAACTTCATTAATAATTTTTCTGAAGTAAATAATGAACTCATTGAAGAATTAAAACAGGAATGGCTGAAAACTGATGGAGAAAGAGATAAAACACTGGAAGATGAATTATTAGCTGATATTATTGGCAACAATGAAAAAATTGCATTTCATGGCAAACGTGCCGATGGTATTGTAAAAGGCATGTTGCAGCATTCAAGAAAAAGTTCAGGAACAAAAGAGCCCACCGATATTAATGCACTTTGCGATGAATATATGCGGCTGAGTTATCATGGTTTGCGGGCCAAAGATAAAAGCTTTAATGCCGAGTTTAAAACAGACCTTGATGAAAACATAGGCAGGATAAACATGGTTCCGCAGGATATTGGAAGGGTATTGCTTAACCTTTTGAACAACGCATTTTATGCAGTAAACGATAAGAAGAAAACCGCAGGCCCCGATTATAAACCCATGGTTATCATCCAGACAAAGAAAACCGGTGAAGAAGACATTGAAATAAAAGTTATTGATAATGGAAAAGGCATTCCGCAAAATGTTATTAATAAAATATTCCAACCTTTTTTTACAACAAAGCCCACCGGCGAAGGAACGGGTTTAGGCCTGAGCTTAACGTATGATATTATTACCAAGCAACATAACGGGACAATAAATGTTGAAAGCAAAGAAGGTGAAGGCACAACGTTTATTATCAATCTGCCTGTAACAGTTAGCCAAGCTTAAAACTAAAAAAGGAAATATACATAAATAAGGAAGCACAGGAGCCGCCATTTCACAATTGAATTATCTTTAAAGGATATTATTTACACCTTAGCTTACTATTATGAGATATTACCTTGCCGTATCCTTCAGCTTGTTATTGCATTGTGGCTTCACCCAAAATACCAAAATTGACAGCATAAACAACTTGATTGGTAAAGAAACATCCGATACTGCGCGCATTAAACTCATCAATCAAAAAATATTTTTTCTTAGCAATATAAACCTTGATTCGGCCATTGCACTTGGTAAGCAAAACATGCTGGCAGCGCAAAAAATAAATTTTTATGAGGGTGAAGTAGATGCACGGGCAAGACTGTCTGTAAACTATTGTTATAAGGGCAACTATGAAGCAGCAGAACAACAATTTCAATACCTCGAAAATTTTATTAAGCCGGATGATTCGATGAATATTGCTAATTTATATACCAATCGCGGGCTGATGTACGGCATGCAAAGCAAGTATGATTCATCAATAAAGGTTAGTGAAAAAGCAACCGGAATTTATGAAAGGCATAATTATACAAAAGAGTTACCAGCCCTGTACAGCAACATAGCCATTGGCTATCAGCAACTGTCAAACTTTCCCAGAGCGCTTGAGTATGGACAAAAGGGCTTAATGCTTGCAGAATCTTTACATGATGAAATAAGGCAGGCTTATGTAATTATGAATCTTGCGAATACGTATCAGAACATTGGCGATTCTGCTAAAGCTGAACAAGCCTTTCTAAAAGCAGTCAGTCTTGCCCTTAAAAAGAATTTAAAAAATGTTGAGCTGTATGGATATTCCAACCTGGCGTCCTTATATTCTGCGTACGAACAATGGAACAAAACTTATCAATATGGCATGAAAGCAGCTAACCTCGCAACAGCATTCGGAGACCAGGGCATCAAGGCGGCAAGCCTCTCCAAGGCTGCCTTGGCCCTTGCTAAATTAAATAAAATCACAGAGGCGATACAATTAAACAGGCAGGCAATTTTGGTTGCTGATTCCTCCAATCAAAAACTTAATATTTCGCAGGCTCAATCAACAATGGGCCAGATATATTATTTGAAAAAAGATTACAAAACTGCCATTGTACATTATGAAAAAAGTTTTGATGCGCTCAGTAGTTCTGATATTTATCTTGAGGCAAATGCAGAAGCATATAAAAATCTCTCAAGCTGTTATGAATTTACAGGTGATTACAAGAAAGCTCTGTTAAATCATAAATTATTCGCAGATATTATGGATTCTGTCCGCAGGAAAGACAATGTGAAGAAAGCTACAGAATTGTCTATGAATTATGATTTTGAAAAAAAACAGGCAGTTGCCAGGGCCGAGCAGGATAAAAAAGATGCGGAATCCAAACGCATAAAAAACCAGCAACTATTCATAATTGTTGCACTGGCCCTTGCAGTGCTTGCGGTTGTAATTATTGCCGTTATCCAATCGAGGAACAGTCGCAATAAACAGAAAGCAAACCTTTTACTTCAAAGGGAAAAGCAAAAAGTGGAAAGTGCTTTATCAGAATTAAAATCAGCCCAGGCGCAATTGATACAAAGCGAAAAAATGGCTTCGCTTGGCGAGTTCACCGCGGGCATTGCACATGAAATACAAAACCCGTTAAATTTCATTAATAATTTTAGCGAGGTGAACAGCGAATTAAGCAGCGAATTAATTGATGAAGTTGATAAGGGGAATTTTGATGAAGTGAAATTTATTGCAAATGACATTAAAGGGAATGAAGAAAAAATAAACCATCACGGTAAACGTGCCGATGCTATTGTAAAAAACATGCTGCAGCATTCAAGAAAAAGTTCAGGCGCAAAAGAGCCAGCTGATATTAATACTTTATGTGAAGAATATTTACGATTAAGCTATCACGGCCTGCGCGCAAAAGATAAAAGCTTTAATGCTGAGTTTAAAACTGAACTGGATGAAAGCATCGGTAAGATTGTTGTAGTGCCGCAGGATATTGGAAGGGCATTGCTTAATCTTTTTAATAATGCTTTTTACGCAGTGAATGAAAGGCGCAAAAATGAAGGCGAAGGATTTAAGGCTTTGGTTTCCGTTGCCACACGAAGGCTGCATAATTCCTCTTCAGGGGATGAGGGCGTGGAAATATGGGTTATGGATAATGGAAAAGGCATTCCCCAAAATATTATGAGCAAAATATTCCAGCCTTTTTTTACAACTAAGCCCACCGGCGAAGGAACGGGTTTGGGCCTTAGCCTGACTTATGACATTATTGCTAAACAACATAACGGAACAATAAATGTTGAAAGTAAAGAAGGCGAAGGCACAACATTTATAATTACGCTTCCTCTATAAATCACCGCTGTATTTTAATAATTTTTACGTGGTAATTAGGTTATATGTTTAAAATGTAATTGCCCGTTACCAGTTATCTTTCCAAACAACTACTTTTATTCGCAGAATGAAATATACAATTGCAGTACACGGTGGTGCAGGCACTATTCTTAAAGAGAATATGACGCCTGAACTTGAACAAAAATACCGGCACGGTTTACAACAGGCCTTAGATGCAGGCTATGCAGTTTTAGAAAAAGGTGGTACCGCAATGGATGCAGCAATTGCAGCAGTAGTTGTGCTGGAAGACGATATTTTATTCAATGCTGGCCGCGGCGCTGTATTCACTAAAAAAGGTTTGCATGAAATGGATGCAGCCGTAATGAACGGCGCAGATCTTATGGCAGGCGCCGTGTGTGGCGTTCAGCACATACGTAATCCTATAAAACTGGCAGAAGCAGTGATGCTGAAAACGGAACACGTAATGCTTAGTGGTGAAGGTGCTGCCCTCTTTGCCAAAGAACAGGGTTTTGAATTTGAGCCTGATGAATATTTCTTTTCAAAATTCAGGCATGACCAGTGGCAGGAGATGAAAGATTCTGACGCTTATCAGCTTGACCATTCTGTAAAAAATATAGATAAGAAATTTGGAACAGTTGGCGCCGTTGCCTGTGATAGGCAGGGCAATGTGGCTGCTGCTACAAGCACCGGTGGTATGACGAATAAAAATTATGGCCGCATTGGCGATAGCCCCTTAATTGGTTGCGGCACCTATGCCAATAATAAAACCTGTGCTGTAAGCTGCACCGGCCATGGCGAGTTATTTATAAAAGCCGTTGCTGCGTATGATGTAAGCTGCCTTATGGAATATGCGCACATGAATTTACATGATGCTATGAATAAAGTGGTGAATGAAAAACTGGTTGCCATAAACGGCGAAGGTGGTATGATTGGCGTTGATGCGAAGGGAAATTTTGCCTTGTTATTTAACAGCGAAGGCATGTATCGCGGTGTGAGAACAAGTGATGGATTGAACGAGGTTGCTATTTATAAATAAAGAATTTATATTGCCGGCTGCGCTGGTTCAATTGCAACATAATAGATCATTGATGGCTGCAGGTGTCATACACCTGCATTTTAACCACGAAATTTCAAACAACATCCATGAACAAACATAAAATTTACCGCCGCGATTTTTTACGCAATAGCGCTTCACTGCTTGCCTTAAGCGCATTAAATATTAACAAGCTAAACCTTCAGAACGCACCTTCTAAAAAGGTGGCGTTAATTGGTACAGGCTGGTATGGCAAAAGCGATTTGTTCAGGCTGATACAGGTTGCGCCTGTAGATGTGGTGGCCCTTTCCGATGTGGATGAAAACATGCTGAACCATGCGGCAGCAATGGTAAGCGAAAGGCAGCAAAGCCATCAGAAACCTAAGCTGTATAAAGATTACAAAAGGCTGCTGGACGAAGCAAAACCTGAAGTTGTTTTAATTGGTTCGCCCGATCACTGGCACGCATTGCAGGCGATAGATGCATTGCAAAGCGGCGCACATGTTTATTTGCAAAAGCCCATTAGTGTTGATGTGCTGGAAGGTGAAGCAATAGTGGCGGCAGCCAAAAAATATAACCGAGTGGTGCAGGTGGGTACCCAACGCAGAAGCACGCCGCATTTGGTAGAAGCCAAACAAAAAATTATTGATACTGGCATGCTCGGCAAAATCCATCATGCCGAAATGTGCTGCTATTATCACATGCGGGCAACAGGCAATCCTGCCGTACAACCTGTGCCATCTTTTTTTGATTATGATATGTGGACAGGCCCGGCACCCATGCGGCCGTTTACCGGTTTGCCGCACCGCCGCTGGCGTGCTTATATGGAATATGGAAACGGTATTATCGGCGATATGTGCATTCACATGTTTGATGCGGTGCGCTGGATGCTGGGTCTTGGCTGGCCAAAGAGCGTTACATCAACAGGCGGGATTTTTGTTGATAAAGAAAGCAGCAGTAATATCAGCGATACGCAAACCGCCATCTTCGCTTATGATGATATAGATTGCGTGTGGCAGCACCGCACCTGGGGCAGGCCTTCTGACCCTGATTATCCATGGGCATTTAAAATTTATGGCGATAAAGGAACGCTTTGCTGTGACGTATGGAAATATGATTTCTTTCCCACAGATAATAAAGAGCAGAAATTACATGGCGATGTGCTTTGGGAAAAAGAAAAATATCCTGAAGATTTAAAGGAGCCTGATATTGAATTGCACGTTGCTTCAGCAACAAGAAGGCATATGCAGAACTTTATGGAAGCGATAGATAAAGGCACAAAACCCGTTGCGCCCATTGAAGAAGGACATATTTCAACGGCGAGTTGCATTATGGCCAATCTTTCTATGGAATTACAAAGGCCGCTTAGTTACGATGCGGTAAAGCATGAAATCGCTGGTGATGAAGAAGCCACCAAACTATTGCAAAGAAGTTACCGCGGGCCATATAAGCATCCTTTAATTCAAACTGTGTAACAGCTTTTTAACCAGTTATTTTTTGATGCCGGCAAATCAAGAATGGCATCACGGTTGTGTCACTCACTGCATCTGCAGATCATTACTCAGCAATGGCTTCAGATACAAAACTTTAAATTATTTCAAACACCATCCCATAAAAATTCATAATTAATAAATCAATCAATGAAAAAATTTCTAACCATTGCAGCCATTACTATTTTAACCGCATGTAATAATCAACAGCAGCCATTAAATACTGCAACCAATTCCATACAAGGCACATGGAAACTTATTTCAGGAACAACCATTGAAAAGAATGACACGGCTGTTACAGATTATACAAAAGACAAATCATTCATTAAAGTTATTGATGCATCACATTTTGCATTTATGGGCCACGATCTTAATAAAGGCAAAGATTCGGCCACCGCTTTCTTTTCTTCAGGCGGCGGCAAATATGAGTTAAACGACAGCAATTACACAGAGCATCTTGAATATTGCAACGCAAGAGAATGGGAAGGCAACGATTTTCATTTCACTATAGCCATACATAATGATACGCTCACGCAGCAGGGCATTGAAAAAATTGACAGCATTGGCGTGAACAGAATAAACATTGAAAAATATGTGCGGCTGAAATAATTACGGGCCGGGAATAAGAGGCAGGTTTATTTGCGGCTGAAGCCTGATAAATTCAGGCTGCTGCATCATTCTTGCTTTATCATTAAAACCATTCGAAACCGCTTTCACCAGGTCGTCATGCGCTGCATTTGCATTGTTATTCCTTGCGTCCAAGACAGCAGCAAAATACCAGGCTTCGCTGTTGGTTGGGTCTGCCATTTTATATAGTGTTACAAAATAACCGGCAGCGTCATTTTGGTTTTGACTGATAAGCTGGTTGCTGATAGAATAAAACGCCAGTGATAAATATGCCAGCAAACGCTGGTTCATCGCAGCTTCTGGCGTTGTGCCTTTTGCTTTTGTATTTAAATCATTGATTGTTTTATTCCAGTAATTCATATCACCTTGCCGGAATTGCGCATTGTATTCCGCTTTTTTATTTTGTTCGATGGTAAATAGTTGTTGTTGCTGCTGCCACTGATCTTTATAAGCCGCACCAATTACAATAGCATTATTTTTTTCTTTGAAGAAAGCAGCACCAGTTATACCATCAAGTATATTCAAGGCAAGTATGCATTCATCAGATGCCTGCATGTAATCATTCTTTTTTAATGACGCTTCAATTCTTTTTTTGCTGTTACTGATAAATGCATTTATCAATGAATCATTTTTGGGAATAACGTTATTGCGCATTGCATCTAACTCCAATCCTGCAAAAGCAATGTTCATCGTACTTACAGGGCACCATTTATGTTTTCCATCAAACAAAATAAGCCGGTGACGCGTTTGTGTTTTGTCAAGATCATTATTTAAAGCAACAATATCTGTCATGTTCATATCGCCTTTACCCGCTATGCCTGTAAAACTAAAGTTGAAGTTAGCGGCAGGCGTTCCATCAGGCAAGCCAGCCCCACCCGCTATCACGGCCTTTATTTCAGGATGATGCAAGGCAAGATAGCTTGCGGCCTTTGCGCCGCCTGAAAATCCGCAAACGTAAACCCTGCCTGTATTTAAGGTTATCCTTTTTGTATCATTATATAAATTTTGCCATATATTTTCTGCAGTTTGAAAATCATTACCATTTTTAGAATTGTTACTTCCAATCAGTATAAAATTATATGCATCTGCCAGCGCTTTATATTTTTCCAAAGGCAGTGCGCCGGCTGCATGCGGATCGAAAAAATAAATAGCCGCATTGATTTTGTTAGATGGAATGTATAAAGCATAAGATTGTGCTGCATCATTTTTGCAAACAACATTTTCAATCAATTGTCCAACCGGCAATGTATCTGGCTTAATCACCGCCGGTGATGATATGGTGTCGTATTCAATACCTGCGTCATTGCTTTGCGATGGCTTACTGGTGCATGCAGTTATATTGAATAAAAAAATATTCAGCAGGATGATTTGTATACATCTCATGATGCTAAATTATTAATGCTTTATTTATAGTTATAAAATACTTATTATGCCATTGCATACAAACGCCCTTTTCGGTAAAAACTGTAACTTTAAAATAATCACATAAATTATTCTGCATATTGAAACAAAAATTTATTACACAAATGCTCGTCTGCCTATGTTTTGCTGCAATCTTTTTTGCTGCAGGCTGCAGGGATAATGTGCGCGAACAGGAGTTAAATAAAAGAGAACAAATATTACTTGAAAAAGAAAACCAGTTTGCGCTCAGGGAGGCCGATTACCAGTCGTTATTAAAAATGCGTGACAGCCTGCTTGCAAAAAAGGATACTATCATGCTGCCCGGTTGGCCAAACCAGATTGAAGGGCTTTGGAACAGTAAAGTTGTTTGCACAGAATCTAACTGCAGCGATTATATTGTTGGCGATCAGCGCTCCGACCTATGGGAATTTGGCAGCGATTCTTCTCAGTTGGTAACAAAGGTTATCAGTAATAACAAGCTTGTACGCATTTACCTGGCTGAATATTCCAATAATCAAATTAATCTTAATTTTTCAACAGATTCCACTGCGCCTAAAAAAGTAATGATGCATGTGCTTTTAAACGAAACCGCCCCCGACAAATTAAAAGGCACGCGCACCATACAAATAGACAGCGCCTGCACCGCAAAATTTTCAGTAGAGCTAAACAGAGTTTCAAACAAAGAATAATAACGAATGATCTTATTGAATGTCCTGGATATATCGTTGCCAATAGAAGAGCCGGTGTTGAAATTTTTGGTAGAGTTAATCATTATTCTTTTTGTACCGCTTCTTCTTAATAAAATAAAAGTGCCGCACTTAATTGGGCTCATCATTGCAGGTGCTGTTATTGGCCCCAATGGTTTTAATATACTTTCCCGCGACAGCAGCGTTGTGGTAATTGGTACAACAGGGTTGCTTTACATTATGTTTCTCGCGGGCCTTGAAATAGATATGGGCGATTTTAAAAGAAACAAATGGAAGAGCCTCACTTTTGGCTTCTATACTTTTGCCGCACCTTTTATACTTGGATTTATATGTGCTTATTACATACTCGGTTTTTCTATGCTTACTTCCATATTGTTTGCAAGCCTTTTTTCTTCACATACATTAATTGCTTACCCACTTGTAAGTAAAATGGGCATTTCTAAAAACCGGGCTATTAATATTACAGTGGGCGGAACCGTGATTACCGACCTTGTAACATTATTAGTATTGGCAGCGGTTGTGGGTGTGGCACAAGGACAGGCCGGCAAAGAATTCTGGTTTAACCTTACATTATCAATATTGGCTTTTGGATTAACTGTTTTGTTGGTTTTTCCTTTAATCGCCCGATGGTTTTTAAAAAATGTTAATGATAAAATATCTCAATACATTTTTGTGCTGGTAATGATTTATCTGGCAGCTATGCTGGCAGAAATAGCGGGCATAGAAGCCATCATCGGCGCATTTCTTGCAGGGCTTGCCCTTAACCGTCTTATACCCCGTACATCATCGCTAATGAACAGGGTTGAATTTGTAGGCAATGCTATTTTCATTCCTTTCTTTTTGATAAGTGTGGGCATGATCATCGACTTTAAAGTATTCTTTAGCAGTTGGGAAACAATTGAAGTAGCGGCAATAATGATGTTTGCATCTTTTTTCGGAAAATATATTGGGGCAAAGGCAACACAAAAAACTTTCAGACTTACTAAAAATGAAGGTGTAATGATATTTGGTTTGAGCTCAGGCTCTGCGGCTGCAACGCTGGCTACCGTAATGGTAGGCTATAATATCATTATCTCAGAAACAGAAACCGGCGAACCAATACGTTTATTAAACGATCATGTTTTGAACGGAAGCATTTTGCTTATTCTTATTTCCTGCACTTTGTCATCATTTGTGTCTGCAGCCGCAGCAAGAAAAATTGCGGAAGCAGATCAGGAAGATACTATTGCAGATAAGGATGATAAGGAAGAAGCCATGCTGCTTGCTGTAAATTACCCGGAGACTGTAGAACGAATGGTAAACCTGGCTACCATGATAAAAGCCAAAGCCAATACTGACAGGATATTTGCGTTGAATGTTATTAATGAAGAAAAAAATGAATCATCTGTAAAGAACGCAGAAAAAATATTGGATGAAGCCGTACATACAGCTTCGGCATCCGACGTAACACTCACGCCGCTTACACGTTATGATAATGATGTTATCAATGGTATCAACAATGTAGTGAAAGAAAAAAAGATCACGGATCTGCTTATAGCACTGGAAGAAGATAAAGGTTTCTCTGCCTCGTTTGCTTATAATTTATATAACGGCTACCTGCAAAATCAAACAATCAATGTATTAATTTATCATGCGGCGCAACCCATCTCAACCATTAAAAAATATATTGTTTTTATTCCACCGAAATTTGATACAGAACCAGGTTTCTTTTATGCATTGCTGCGGGTTTGGAATATAGCACGCAATTCAGGTGCGTTAATGGAATTTTATTCGTCAGCCAATATTCTCAGCATTCTTAAGAACATTATTAAAAAAGCCAATATTGAAGCAGAGTTTACTCCTGTTGAAAAATGGTCCGACGTAGAAAAAACAGCCAACAACGTAGATGATGATGAAGGCCTGATCGTATTAATGCCTAAGCGGGGCATGAGATCGTATTTGCCACAGATGCGCAGGTTTCCCGAAATGCTCAACAGGTATTTTAATGATAAAAATTACCTGCTTATCTATCCTTATACTGTATCGCCCGAAGACGATATGGAAGTGAGGCTGGTAAGTAATCACAGCGATTTTGTGGAGATTGGAAAATTAATCAGCAGGATATTTAAATAAGCTGGATTATAAAACCAAACGGGCTTTTGAGTAAATGTAATTGTTCTATATATTCACTTTATAAAATTACTGCTGCATGCAAACAGTTACGCCGCAATCAATCATTAATCATGTGTTGCAAAAAGACAGCTTCAGCCGATGGCTGGGCATTGAACTGATTGAAGCAGCCGAAGGTTACAGTAAAATAAAAATGCAGGTGCGGCAGGAAATGATGAATGGTTTGAATGTAGTGCACGGCGGCATTGCTTTTTCACTTGCCGACAGTGCCTTTGCTTTTGCCTGCAACAGTCGTAATAATTTATCGCTGGCTTTGGAAACAGCGATATCTTTTTTAAAGCCTGTTTATGTTGATGATGTGCTAACTGCTGAAGCCAAAGAAATACGCAATGGAAAAAATACCGGCGTTTATCTTGTTGAAATTAAAAACCAGCATGAACAATTAATCGGGCTGTTTAAAGGCACCTGTTACAGAACAGGTAAAAACCTGTTGTAGATTCTTGTAAAGATGATCAACCTTGAATAGGATTGCTGTTACTGCTTTTTCTTTTATTTCAGCCAGCCTTCACTGTTTAAATATTTAATCAATTGTTGATTGTTTACAGATAAAACAGGCAGCCACAAACCTATTCTTTCCCTTGTCCACCAAAGCTGTTGCGCATTCCCGGGTTTTGCAAAAGCATACTTATATAACACAGCCCGCACATATTTTGGCGGTTTAGCTTTAAAAGGATTTTTAGCAAAAAGACTCACGGCACTGGCATCATTGTGCAATAACTTCCAGGCAAGATTATACGTCCATGCATATTGATCTGCGGTTGACATAGAGGCAAACCACATTTGCCAGTCGAACCTTAAATGATAAGGGGCAATTTGCGGCGGCCGCTTATTTAATTCAACAGGAAGGCCTTTGTAAATATATGCCTGCCAGTTAGCCTTATCGGTTGAATCATTGTCCCATGTACCTTCAAAAACCACATTATAACGTTCCTGTCCAACCGTACCAAAAGCGCCGTAAGTATTTACAAGATCAAGCGGATCGAATGAAGTGTTCATGACCTGCCTGGAAGAAAATAAATTAATTACCGGGCCAACACTAAGAAATATTACAACAACAGTTACAATCCATGCGGTTGTTTTCATGGGTTTTGATGGCTCGCAACCTGCTTGTGCGGCTTTAGCCTTTTCAACAAGTTTGCGGGGTAATATTTTACTCCAGAATCCATCATCAAAACAGGCCAGCGCAGGAATAATGGTAAGCCAGTTTAAAAAAGAAAGATTGCCGCTGACAAAAATATTAAGTTGAAACAAAATCATAATTACTCCGGCAATATGCCTGGCTATCCTAGGCCAGAATGCAAACAGCGGCGCTATCAATTCTGCAAGAAAATTAAACCATACGCCGATTTTCAAAATAGGGTGTGGTAAAAAATGAAACCACCTGCTTAACGGCCCGGGCATAGGTTGTGTTTCAAAATGATAATACAATGCTGTGCCGTTGCGCCATATTTCATCACCACGTATTTTTATTAAACCCGAACCCAGCATGATGCGGCATATCAGCCATCGTAACAGTATGATGATTTGCAAAGGAGGTGCCTGCTTTGGAAAAGGCCGCATATTGATTAAAGGGCAAAGAAAAATGCATAAAAACCCTGTTTCAAGTAATTGTATTTCCCATCCGTAACTATACCAATCCTGCCCGAGATGCACAAACGACATATATAAAACCCAAAGCACAAAAAGTAGAATGGCATTTGCATATCCCGCGGCCACCATACAGGAAAGTATGAAACCAAGCCATGCAATAAAAAGCATCATGCTATCGGAATGATTGAACCAAAAAACAGATGGTAAACGTATAAAGCCTTCTGTTGCACCAATGACTTTTCGAATCATTTCAATGGCATTGCCTATTGGCAGCAAACCTTCTTCTCCTATTAATGGAATAATTTGATTAATAGCCGCCAAAAAAGCAATGGCATAAATTATTCCCAGCAGCCGCAATATTACAAAGCGGGTAAGCCAATAGCTTTGCGTTGAATTAACTGCGGATGGAAAAGAAATAAGCCCTCGATTGTATGCCGTTTCCATCATCTGTTATGCTTTGCCGCACAATTATATGAAGGTAAAAATTACCTTTATCATTCTGCTGTTAACTTGCATTACTAAACAGTTTAAATATTTTGCTTAAAAGAGATTTTGATGCCGTAATTGTTGGCTCGGGTCCAAATGGTTTTGCTGCTGCTATCACTTTGCAGCAACACGGTCTTTCCACATTATTGCTCGAAGCCAATACAACAGTTGGCGGCGGTATGCGCTCTGCAGCATTTACGCTGCCCGGCTTTGTACACGATGTGTGTTCTGCTATTCATCCACTGGCGGTGAGCTCTCCATTTTTTAACAGCTTACCATTAGCGGAATTTGGTTTAAACTTTATTGAACCAACTATTGCTGCCGCTCATCCTTTTGATAATGGCAAAGCCGCAGTTTTATATCAATCTATTCAAAAAACAATTGACAGGCTGGGCATTGATGGAAGTGTTTATGAAAAACTGGTAAGGCCTTTATATGAAAACTGCAGTAAGATATTGCCGTTTATTTTGGGGCCGCTTACATTTCCAAAACATCCTTTAATCATGGCGGGCTTTGGATTGAAAGCACTTCAACCTGCGGCCATTTTAGCGAAGACATTCAAAACAGAAGCAGCCAAAGGATTATTTGCCGGCATGGCGGCACATTCAATGCTGCCGTTTTCCAAAACTGCCACATCAGCAATTGGATTAGTGTTGCTGATGACGGCACATTATAAAGGATGGCCTTTAATAAAAGGCGGCTCGCAGCAACTTGCCAATACGCTGGCGGCTTATTATACATCACTTGGCGGAAAAATTGAAACGGGTTTTAATGTCAGCTCTTTGCAGCAGCTTCCTTCAAGCCATGCTGTTTTATTTGATGTATCGCCAAAACACTTGTTGCAGATAGCCGGCAACAAGTTTTCATCTTTATATACAAAGCAGTTAAACAATTTTAAATATGGCATGGGTGTTTATAAAATTGATTTTGCTTTATCGGAACCTATACCATTCACTGCGCCGGAATGCAGGCAGGCAGGCACTGTACACCTAGGAAATTCGATGAAAGAAATTGCTTTAAGCGAAGCGCTTGTATGGAATGGGAAACATGCCGGCAAGCCTTTTGTATTACTGGCGCAGCAAAGTTTATTTGATACTTCAAGAGCACCGCAGGGAAAACACACAGCCTGGGCTTACTGCCATGTGCCGAATAATTCAGAGAAGAATATAACTGATGTAATTGAGCAGCAGATTGAACGTTTTGCGCCGGGTTTTAAAGATTGCATTCTCGCCAAACACGAAATGAATGCAGCGGAGTTGCAGGCATATAATGCAAATTATATTGGCGGCGATATTAATGGCGGTGCACCTTTAATATCACAATTATTTACGCGGCCAGCTTTGCGGCTATCGCCTTATAAAACATCTGCGAAAGGGTTATATATCTGTTCCGCTTCCACGCCACCAGGTGGTGGCGTGCATGGCATGAACGGTTATCATGCAGCTAAAAAAGCATTGAAAGATGTGTTTGGAATAAAGCTTAAATAACGTGAGTCCGGCATAAGGAACGGGGCGCACGTCATTTCGACGACAGGAGAAATCTCCCGAATAACAACCTTCAAAAAATTATGAGACCTCTCTGTTGTCGAGTTGAAGGCTCACCTTCATAATAAAATTGAACAACTTTATATTCAAACTAAATCAATATTCTTATCCCGAACTCGCGTTAAATAACTAACCGATTTTACTTAATTCCAATCCCTTTATATCATTTAAAATATTCAACATTGCTGCATGTTTGTTTTTTGGAATACCGATCTCCATTAAACAAAACAATTGTAGTTCCTGTTTAAAAATTTCACAACCGTATTGCTTTATCGATTTTATTATTTCATTCATAAGCATATAATCAAACTGTAAACGGTAAGAAATTAAAACCGGTTTTTGTATGATAACGGATTGTTCCAAGGCAAGCGCTGCGGATGTTTTATACGCGTTGATCAGGCCGGGAACACCTAATAATGTACCGCCGAAATATCGAACCACAACAATTAATATGTTGGTTAATTCACGGCTGTCTATCTGCCCGAGGATTGGCCTGCCGGCAGAACCGGAAGGTTCGCCATTGTCGCTTACACGGAAATTATTTCCATCTGTTCCAAGTCTGTAAGCAAAACAATGATGATTGGCTTTGGGATGTTCTTTCTTTAACTGTGCACGATAATTTTTAAAATCATCAATACTATTAATGGGATAAGCAAAGGCAATAAATTTACTGCCCCGGTCTTTAAACTCTGCGGTTGACGGTTCTTTTATAGTGTTGTAAAAATCAGCATTCATTGTAAATCCCCGGCGTGAACCGTTAAATGTTCAGCTTCAATAGTAAACATAAGTTATAAATTAACGCAATACCATCTGCCTGTCTGCATCAAGCCTTATCATAATAAAGATCATGATGGTAAATGTGAGCAGGGATGAACCGCCATAGCTTATCAGCGGCAATGGAATACCAATAACCGGGAAGAGCCCTATGGTCATACAAACATTCACCACAATATGAAAAAAAAGAATGCTGGCCACGCTATAAGCATAAATACGGCTGAAGCCACTGCGCTGTCTTTCGGCAAGAAATATGATGCGCAGCAGCAGTATAAAATATACGGCGAGAAAAAGAAATGAGCCTACAAAACCAAACGCTTCTCCAAGCGAAGTAAAAATAAAATCGGTGGACTGCTCCGGCACATACCGGCCACGCGTTTGCGTGCCCTTTAAAAAACCTTTGCCCAAAAAGCCACCCGAACCAATAGCAATTTTACTTTGGCGTACATTATAATCGTCCGGTTTGATGGAAGCTTTACCGGTTGCCTCTTCCTGCCTTATAGAATGTATATTCTGACTGCAGTCGTAGTCTTTACCCACGGCGCTGTAAATGCGTTGGCTTTGATAACATTCAAAAACATTATTAAAAATATAGGGCACAATAAAACGCTGTATGCCCACACAAACAAACCATATTGAAACAATAAGAATTAAAATATTCCAGCGCTTTCTTGTAAAAATCTGGCGGCGGAAAATGAATACAATCAATGCTGCAATCAATGTTAATACAATGGCCAGCAAATTCTTTTCAACCAATAAAGTGGCTACCACCAGTGCACCGAATGAGAAACCGATAACAAGAATAATTCCGGGTAAACCTTCGCGGTACATCACTATAAAAAAACTCAGATACACCAATGCAAGGCCTGTTTCGTTTTGCAGCACAGAAATGGCTGCCGGCAGCATGGCGATTGCGCCTGCAATAACCTGCGATTGCAGCTTACTGAAATCCATGTTTAGCTGGGAAAGATATTTTGCAAGGGCTAACGCTGTAAATATCTTACACAATTCTGCAGGTTGAAGATTAAAGCCGCCACCTAAAGGAATCCAGCTTTTGGAGCCGTTCACATCTTTACCTAAAACAAATACCGAAAGCATGAGTAAGATGCCGAATAGATACAACAAATTGGCAAATGCAGGATAGAGCTTGCTGTCGCTTAAAATAATAAAAGTAGCCACTATTACTGAGAGACCTGCAAAAAGCAATTGTTTGCTGTAATTTGTTTGGCCCTGGAAAAAGGAAGATGGCGTATAGGTTGCCGGGTTATATTCAGCCATGAAAATGCAAAGAATACCAATGCAAACCAGTACGGCATACAGCCACACCGTAAGCCAGTCAACACCTCTTGAAACTGATTTTGGAATTGCCCTGCTCATGATTAATTTTTAGGTTTAGCCTTTCGTTTTTCATCCGGCGTTTGTATGGCCGGTTTATTTTTCACCGGTATAGTATCGCCGTTGCCTTTACGGTTAGGCTCAGCTTCAGGATCATACTGTACCTGCCTGCTTGTTTCAAGGTTATTCTGGAAAACCGGCGCTGCATCCGCATTTATTTTTTGCGCCTGTTTAGCCAGCTTGATAGAATCTTTTTTATGATACCATTGTTTTATGGCAGCAGGAATAAGATCAGCACTGGCGATTCTTTCCACTTCCGGTTTGCGCTTTTCAGAAATAGAATCTTTTAAATACTGTTCCATCATAAGCGAGGCAATTGGCGCTGCCCAGGTGGCACCAAAGCCTGCATTTTCCACTACAACACAAATAGCTATTTTGGGATCTTCCATGGGTGCAAAGGCAACAAATAATGAGTGGTCTTTACCATGCGGATTTTGTGCCGTACCCGTTTTAGCGCAAATATTAACACCTTCAATCTGAGCCCTTCTTGCCGTACCAAATTCGGCCACATCGTGCATACCTAACTGTACCACACTAAACGAAGCGTCAGAAATATGTTCAAGCGGCGTATGTTTAACTCTGTACTTACCAACAAACTGAGAATCTGTCACTGTTTCGTTCTCAATGCTGTCTACAAAATGCGGCGTATAGTAATACCCTTTATTGGCGATGATGCACATGGCATTAGCCATCTGCAAAGGTGTGGCCAGCATCCTGTCCTGTCCTATGCCTAAGGTAACCATATTGCAACTATTCCACCTGTTGCCGCCAAAGTCGCGGTTGTAACCGGATGTATCGGGGATATTTCCATCGTCTTCGCTTGGTATATCAATATTCAGATCAACGCCGTAGCCAAAAGCATTCATATAGTGTTGCCACTGCGTATAACCCATGCGCACATTTGGATATTTTTTGTTGTCAACAATAAGCCTGAAAACATTGCTGAAATACGAATTGCATGACCAGGCAATGGCGGTACGCAGGTCTTTGGAATGACCGCTCCAATGCTCTGTACATCTAACCGGCCTGCCGCAGGCATAGTAAGCGCCGCTGCACGGGTAACCATACGATGGGGTAATTACACCTTCATCCAGTGCAATTAAAGCATCTAATGGTTTAAAAGTTGAGCCCGGCGGGTACTGCCCTTTTATGGCCCTGTTTAATAACGGGCGGGCTGTATCTAAAATCAGTCTTCCAAAATTTTTACGCCGCTGGGAGCCGGTAAGCATAACCGGATCATACGATGGTGCTGTAGCCATAGCCAGTATGCCGCCGGTTTTAGGATTGATGGCAACAGCACTGCCTATTTTATTTTGTAATAGTTTTTCGGCAAGTATTTGCAGGTTAACATCCATGCTGGTGTATAAATTGCGCCCGGCGATGGCTGCCGTATCAAAAATGCCATTGTTGTAAGAGCCTTGTATCCTGTTTTTATTGTCGCGTATAAACCGCTTCACGCCGCGCTGTCCCATTAATACTTTTTCGTAACTGCGTTCGAGGCCTGTCATGCCCGCATAATCGCCTGCTTCGTATCCTTCTGTTGCATGTCTTTTTAAAAAGCTGCTGTCAACCTCACCAAGATAACCCAGAACGTTGGCAGCCGAATGAAAGGGATAAGCTCTAACCGGTCTTTCAACAATATTAAACCCGGGAAATTTATACATGTTCTCATTCAGCCTGGCAAAAGCTTCATCGCTTATAAGTGGTTCAAAAATGCCCGGTTTATAACGGGAATTCCGGATGATGGCCGTAATAATGCGTTTATGATATTCCGCCGTATCAATACCAAGTATATCGCACAGCGCCATTGTATCAATGCCTTTGGTTTCATACGGCGTTACCATCAGGTCGTACATAATGGTATTTTCAAGAATAGCCTTTCCCCGGCGGTCATAAATAATGCCCCGGTCCGGGTAAATTACCTTGCGGTAAATAGCATTGTTTTCCGCCTGCAGTTTATATTCTGTTGAAAATATCTGCAGGTTGAGCAACTGAACTACGATGAGCAGGAAAATAATGATAAAAATAACCTGTATTATCCTGCTCCTTGACTGATTATAAACGGGCATGTATTATTGGTAGACGCTTTAATGTTCTGCTGCAAATTTTATAATAAGAAAATGATAAACAAGGTGAATAAAAGCAAAAATTTTGCACAAAAGAATGGTTGATGCAAATAGTTCTGCCCCGCATGTGGATAACAGCTATTTATTCGGGCACTTAACGAATGATATATTTAAAAACCGCATCTTTAACGGCCCACTTGTTTGTAAAAAATTATTTTTGCTATCTTAAATTTTAAAGATGAATAAAGGACCTGTTTCGCAATTTATACAGTATCACTACCGCCATTTTAATGCCGCTGCCTTAATGGATGCCGCTAAAGGTTATGAGGTGCATTTGAATGAAGGTGGTAAAATGATGGTTACGCTTGCCGGCGCCATGAGTACAGCCGAACTTGGCATTTCCCTGGCCGAAATGATACGGCAGGGAAAGATTGATATTATCAGTTGCACCGGCGCTAACCTGGAAGAAGACGTAATGAACCTTGTGGCGCATAACAGTTATAAACGCGTGCCCAATTACCGCGATTTAACGCCGCAGGAAGAATGGGATTTGCTGGAGAATCATTACAACCGTGTAACCGATACCTGCATTCCTGAAGAAGAAGCTTTTCGCCGTTTGCAAAAACACCTGGTGAAACAATGGAAAGATGCTGAAGCAAAAGGTGAACGTTATTTTCCGCATGAATTTTTATACAAAACCATTTTAAGCGGCGAACTTGACCAGTATTTTGAGATTGACAGAAAAGATAGCTGGATCATAGCGGCTGCCGAAAAGAATATCCCCATCATTGTGCCGGGCTGGGAGGACAGTACCACCGGGAACATTTTTGCCAGCTATGTTATAAAAAATGAATTGAAAGCAAGTACCGTGAAAACCGGTATTGAATATATGGTATATTTAACTGAGTGGTATCGTGCTAATAGTGGGGGCAAAGGTGTTGGCTTCTTCCAGATAGGCGGCGGCATTGCTGGTGATTTTCCCATTTGCGTGGTGCCGATGATGTACCAGGACCTCGAATGGCACGATGTGCCTTTCTGGAGTTATTTCTGCCAGATAAGTGACAGCACCACATCGTACGGCTCTTATTCAGGCGCTGTGCCGAACGAAAAAATAACCTGGGGCAAATTAGATATTCATACGCCAAAATTTATTGTGGAAAGCGATGCCACCATTGTTGCGCCTTTAATATTTGCGTGGATACTGGGGTGGTAAATTGGTTGAGCAGTTGACTGATTGAAATAGTTGAACGCGGTCAGACGCTTTTGAAGCGTCAGACCGGTATTGTGAATTAAACCCGTGCACAAGTGAACCCATGAACTTTTTGAACAAATAAAAAATAAAAGCCTATGAATATAGAAGAATTATTCCTGGAAGCTGAAGCAGATATTAAGAAAAACGCTCACGTGGATGCATTGCGCAAGTATGAAACTATTTTATATGACGAGCCCAATCATGCGCCTACGCATAACTCACTTGGCTGGATATATAAAACGCAGTTTGACGATTATAAAAAAGCCGAAATGCATTTTCGTGCTGCCATGAGAAGCGAACCAAATTATCCGCATCCTTATTTTCATTATGCGGTATTGTTAACCGATATGGAACGTTATGATGAACTGAAAAAGCACCTGGATAAGTGCCTTTCCGTTCCAACCATTGAGAAATCATGGGTGTATTATCGCTATGGGATTGCTGAAGAATTGAAGATGAGTTTTGATGCAGCAATTAGCTGTTTTGAGAAAGCCATTCTTAATTCGCTGAATGATGATAAAATAAAAGATTATCATGCAGACATTGAACGTTGCAGGAAAAAGATAGAGATAATGGTTAACCATAAAGAATGGCAGCAAAACAAGCCGGAGCCTGAAGCATAGAAATTCAATTACTAATGTCGCAATCAGCCTTATACTTGCCGTAATCTGCCACTTTATATTTTTTTATTAAGTATGATGTTTGCATTGTAATTATTAACAATAAAACTTTCAACACAATGCAAACAAAAAACAAAACAAACATTACAGTAGAAGCTACCGTAAATGTACCGGTTGAAAAAGCCTGGGAATATTTTACAAAGCCCGAACATATTACCAAATGGAATTTTGCTTCCGATGACTGGCATTGCCCGGAAGCAAAAAATGATTTGCAACCCGGCGGTAAGCTCCTGGCCAGGATGGAAGCCAAAGATGAAAGTTTTGGATTTGATTTTGAGGCTGTGTATGACACCGTTGAGCCCTATGAAAAAATAGAATATACAATTGCCGATGGCAGAAAGGTGCGTATTGATTTTAAACCCCAGGGCAACACAACGTATGTTACAGAAATATTTGAAGCAGAAGATACCAATTCTCTTGACATGCAAAAAACAGGCTGGCAGGCAATAATGGATAATTATAAAAAATACACTGAAAATAATTAATTGAACCATCAGGAAAGCCTGGCGTCAGTGCCGGGCTTTTTATTACATAAAATGGAATTACTCCTCCACTAAATTATCTGTTCAAAACTAAAAAGCAGAAATTCGCCTGTGCCTTTATTTTTTCAGCATACCATAAATGAAACCACGCAACTTGGAATCTGGCATATTGAAGAGGAAGAAGATTTTTTTCTTGCGAAAGTTCCGCTGCAAAAAAGTATAACGCATCCGCATAAACGTTTGCAGCATTTGGCAGGCCGTTATTTACTCCAGTATTTATTTCCTGATTTTCCGTATGCCGAAATTTTAATTGCTGATACAAAAAAACCTTATTTGCCCGGCGACCGTTATCATTTTTCCATTTCGCATTGCGGTAATTATGCTGCAGCCATCGTAAGCTCTACACATCGTGTGGGGATTGATATTGAAATTCCAACGGAAAAAGTTGCGCGTATTGCGTACAAGTTTATAAGTGAGGGGGAATGGGCTTTTTTATCCATAAACCATAGACCACAGTCCATAGACCCGTCGACAGTCAACCGTCAACTGTTGACTGTTTTGTGGAGCGCCAAAGAATCTTTATTTAAATGGTATAGTTTAGGCAAGGTTGATTTCAGGGAGAATATGCAACTCATTCAACCCATTCAAAAAAGCAGTGAGTATTTAATGCTGCCCTTTGTATTCAAGAAAAACGAGCCTGTTTACTTAACTATAACTGCCAGGATTTTTGATGAGATTGTATTGAGCTGGGCTATATAAATTCTGGAACAAAAAAAAGCCGGTGTAAACCGGCATTTAGTTTTCTGCAAGGGCGGACTTGTATTGTTAGCAACGGACCATACTTTCCAGCGCAGAATAATTTTGTTATAAATCTATCATGCACTTGAGGTAAGTATAAGATGTAATTATTAAATGGTTGAAGTTGCTTATTAAACGGCGTTTCCAGCGGCATGGAAACACGCCTCTGAAATTTTTTTTAGCAGGAATTAAATAAAAAGTGCGTCAGGCAGCAGCAAGTTTACTTTTTCTATAACCGTAAGAAAAATAAATAATGAGGCCTAATGCCAGCCAGCTTCCAAACCATGCCCAGTTCTCGCCGGTCATGCCGGTAAGCAGGTACATGCAGGTGGATAAACCAAGCAAGGGTATAAGCGACCAGTTTTTGAAAAAAGCTGTAATAGCCAGCATTATCATAATACACCAGAAAATGATGCTGGAAATATTGAATGACGCATTCTCTCCTGTTATATCGAAAAGTTGGGAGAAGTAATTATCCGCGGCAAAATGCGCAATAATCATAGCGGCTGCAACAATGAACGGGAATAAAATTTTTGAGTTGATATATGGCATATTGAATTTACCCGGCATTTTTTCCTTTACGGGAATAAGCAAAACGCCGCCGCACACCAGTACAAATGCAAACAAAGTGGCGATGCTGGTGAAATCAAGCACAAAATCTTTATCGGTAAATAAAATAGGAGCGCCTACAGCTACGCCGGTTAAAATAGTAGCAAACGAAGGCGTTTTATATTTTGGATGTATTTTTTGAAATACCGGCGGCAGTAAACCATCGCGGCTCATACTCATCCAAATCCTCGGCTGCCCCATCTGGAATACAAGCAATACGCTCGTCATGGCAATTACCGCGCAGATTGCAACAAGCATCTGCATCCAGCCGATATTAAGATTTTGCGGTTCAAAAATATAAGCCAGCGGATCACCCACATTTTCAAACTTTGAATACACGACTGTTCCGGTAAGCACCAGGGCAAGCACGATATAAATGGTTGTGCAGATAATTAAAGAGAGTATCATACCGCGGGGCAAATCGCGCTGCGGATTTTTACTTTCTTCGGCCAGCACACTTACGGCATCAAAACCAATGTAGGCAAAAAACACGCCGCTCACAGCAGCCATCACACCGCTAAAACCATTTGGCATAAATGCCTTTACGCCTTCGCTGTTTACAGGATGCCAGTTAGCCGTAAGATCATCATGAAATATCATATAACCGCCCACTATAATCACGAGCAAAACAATAGAGAGTTTAAGCACCACCATGGCATTGCTGAAGTTGCGGCTTTCTTTTATACCGCGGTACACCAGGCAGGTAATCAGGAGGTTGATAATAATGGCAGGCAGGTCGAATATTATTCTTAAACCGGCAACTACCGGTGCTGTATTCCACGCATTCAATAATTCGTTTGTTGAGCCGGTTGCTGCCTGGCCCGGGTTGTTTGCAAAAGCAACAGCTATATTATGCGCTTCCCGGTAGCTGCAGGTTAAATAATCGGGAATATGAATATTTATTTTATGCAGAAAGCTGGTAAAATAATCGCTCCATGAAAAGGCTACATAAATATTACCGATGGAATATTCCATAATTAAAGCCCATCCGATTATCCAGGCAAACAACTCTCCAAACGATGCATAAGCATAGGTGTAAGCGCTGCCGGCAACAGGTATGCGGCTGGCAAATTCAGAATAGCATAAAGCTGTAAAGCCGCAGGCAATGCCGCAGATAATAAAAAGCACTACAACGCCCGGCCCGCCCGAAAAAACCGCCATGCCTAAACTGCTGAAACTGCCGGCGCCAATGATGGCTGCAATACCAAAAAAAGTAAGGTCGCGCATGGTAAGCACCCGCTTAAGGCCTGCGCCGCCATGGTGATCGTCGGCCATTGTTTTGGCATCGTGCAAAATTTTGTCAATCTTTTTTGTACGGAAAAGCGGATGACTCATGCAATTGATTTTGTACAGTGAAAATAAGGAATTGGCAATTATTAATACAAACCTATTCTTTGGTTTTGCTGCCCAGGCTGCCGGCAAAAAGGCCGAGTATCAGGCCAATGATCAAACCGATCTTTACATTTTTAATGGCAAAGCCAATTACAACACCAATAATGATGAGCATTAAAAAACCAATTTTCCTTCTTGAATGCATGTATGGTTTATTGTTTTGGAGCTGCGTTTTAAAATCGGAAAGATTTGCAGCATGACTGAACCCGGCAAAGATGCTATGAAAAATCTATACACACAAGTGCCGGTTTTACCGGTAATAATTACAAAGCATGCAGCATTAAAAGATGCCTTATTTCATCTGTGATAATTTATATCCGCAGAAATACTATAGAAAGTTGAGTATGAGGTTTGATGGAAAATCTGTTGTAACGCAGAGAATACGCAAATCTTTTCAGGCCTTATCGCAATAGTTTAAACAACACAGAATTTTATTCAGCAATACGTTCATAAGTGGCGATGCTGCCATCGGCTGCAATAGCTCCATAGTATAGTTTTAAATTATTATGGCTGATTAAATAAGGCACCGTGTAAAGAGAATCAAACAATATGGCATTCATGCTTTCTCCTGTATCTGGGTTTTCCCCTTTTGTAATGCTGTAACTGCCGCTATCATTCAATACATTATTTACATAATGGCGATAGCTATTGGAAGTGAAAAAATATATGTTCCCGTTACCGGCTTCATAATTGCCTCCTCCGGGACCGTAACCGCCATAAACGGATCGCAATTCCCAACGACCTTTTAAAGCGTCTGCTGAAGAAACATTTTTATTGCAGGCAGTTAATAGTACCAGCAACATTATGGCAAGGTAAATCCCGGGTTTCATGATATTATTTTAATAATAAGGACTATCTAAAAAACGGAAACGTTGTAAACTGTTTGTGATTAATGAAAAAGCTTTTTCCATAATTATTGTCGCCGTTTTCCCGGTATTATTCGCTGTTTTTTACGGTCTTTTCGTTGTTTGAGCAAACCTTATTGCCTTGCAAAGTCTTCGGGTCACTGGCCTTTCGGCAATGCAATCAAATTTGCCATCAACCTGTAAGCGCCATTAACGCCGGCGGGTAACTCCCTGAAAAATACAATGCCTGCATACACAAAATTGCCTTTGCCATATTTGGCAATAATGAGGCCGCCATTACTTTCCGGTTCATTCACATCGTGCATGCCAAGCGGCGCCTGGTAATGTTTATCAAACTGTTCTGCATGATAGGTACTGCGTTCCTGGATCCAGTTATTAAAGTCTGCGCTGGTGATTTTATTGGGATAATTGAGTGCAGGATTATTGGGCAATAATATATGCACAGGTGAAATTTCTTCTGTAACCCTCGTGCGGCTGATGGTAAAATTATACGGGCCGATATTGGCTTTCACCGTACCAATCTGGTTGTTGGTATTGTATTGCACAATCAGGTTGCCGCCGTTTTTTATATAGTTCATCAGCACACCATATTTTTCATTCAGCCATTCATTTATATTGTAAGCACGCACGCCGGTTATCACAGCATCAAACTGTTTTAAATTGGATGTTGTAAAATCATTTGGCGAAAGCATCTTTACCTCGTAACCCATTTGCTGCAGGCTCTGCGGCAATTTATCACCGGCACCGGGAATGTATCCAATACGTTTGCCCACTGTTTTTACTTCTTCATTTATTACATGAATTTTATCTGTTGCATAATAATGGATGTAAGGAATGTGCTCGTATTGAATGGAATGCAGGTCGCCGTTATAAGATTCAGGCTGATTATTGATATTAACTTCAACCGCAACAGAAGGTTCGCCTTTTTGTTTATTGTAATATTTGGATAACGAGAAGCTGAAATCGTATGTTTGATTGTATTCCAGATCAACCGTTGTATCTTTTATAAAGACAGAATCATTATCCTGCACAAAAAATAACTTCAGTTTTGAGTGGGGCGCTTCGATGTATGATTTCACCTGGGCATATACGTTATCATTTTTAAGCGCCACATTATTTTGTTTGATATTGGTTAAAACAACAGAAGGCCTCACTGCAATGCTCAAAGGGTTTATTACCATAAACGGTTCATATAATTCGCCGCGGGCAGGATTTACAAACCTGTACTGAACGGGTTTATCAATCGTTATATCCGTTCCGTTTATGCTGAAAGTGAAACTCGCCGGGTATGCTGCATCGTTTTGCGCTTTGCCGATGAGGGTTTGATTTTTTACGGTAAAACTTCCAATGCTGTCAATACCATATTCAAGCCAGTAAGGCTGTGAAACCGGCATATTATCTTCCACCATAAAATTGCGGGAAAAGCTAAGATTCGTGTTGGTGGCAAGATTTGTATTGAGAACGGAATCGAATGCAAGCAGCTTTATATCCTTTAATGTAACGTTTGTATTCAGCCGCTTATTTACCACAAACCTTACATTGAATTTTTGCTGCTGTACGCCAAACTCATTATTGGTGGTAGCTTCTGCGTAAATGCCGCAGCATTCAACCAGCAATTGTTTTACTTCTTCCAGCTTTTTATGTTTCCAGTAGCCATCGGGCAATTGCTCAATTGATTTATATAAACCCACCAATGCAGCAACAGCATTTTCAGGATGTTCAAACTGAAAGTTTTTAATGATTGCATCAACCTGTTGCTCAACGTTAGCTGCACCAATGCGTTGCCATGTTGTATCCACCCCATCAAACAAATTATTTTTTACAGGCGAGCCATCCAGCAATTCAAAATATTCATACGCTTCACCTCTTTGCGCGGCGGAGCCAAAGCCCTGGCTTCTGTGCCGGCTGCGGCTTAGCGAAGCAATTTCACCATAACTTTTTCCAAGCAAAGTATTATAAGCGCCTACTTCCATTTTAAACTGGTCGTCACTGGTAGTATTTACGTTGCCAAAGTTGAATGTGTTCCATAAAATCCTTTTGGCCTGCCAGGGTTTTACACCATACTTAAATTGTTCGGGAAACATGGTTGAATCAGCCGCGGCGGCAAAAGCTTCTTTTGCTAAAATGGAGGATGCTGCATGATGGCCATGGCCAGCTCTTGCATCGCCGGGAAAGCGGGTGATGATCACATCGGGCTGGAAATTGCGTATCACCCAAACCACATCGCTTAAAATTTTATCATGGTTCCAGAACCTTAAGGCTTCATCCGAACTTTTTGAAAATCCAAAATCATAAGCACGGCTAAAGAATTGTTCAGCGCCATCAATTCTTCTTGCCGATAATAATTCCTGCGTTCTTATTAAGCCGAGTTCAGTGCCTTGTTCATCGCCAATTAAATTCTGACCGCCATCGCCGCGTGTTAAACTCATATAACCTGTTCTCAATAATTCACCATTGGCAAAGTAGGTGAGCAGCCTTGTGTTCTCATCATCAGGATGCGCCGCTATGTATAAAACACTGCCCAGCACATTTAATTTTTTCAGTTTCTGATAAATATCAGCGCTTTTATGTATTGGAGGCGTTTGTGCAATGGAAAAAACGGGGATAAAGAAAAATGCAAATCAAACAAGCAGCGGTAATTTTCTAAATATCA
>NZ_JBQCIT010000013.1:0-29674 GCF_051953455.1 Parafilimonas sp.
AGGTTATGTTGCTGATAATACTGATTGTAGTGATGCCGACAACACCATCTATCCAAACGCGCCTGAACTCTGTGATGGTAAGGATAATGACTGTGATGGCTTAACGGATGAAGATGGCGGTGTTACCTGGTATAAAGATGCTGACGGTGATGGTTACGGCGATGCTTCCATTTCTCAAAAAGCATGTGCACAGCCAACAGGTTATGTTGCTGATAATACAGATTGTAATGACAACGACGCTGATGTTTATCCGGGCGCAACTGAAATTGCCGATGGTAAAGACAACAATTGTAATGGGGAAATTGATGAAGGCACAGACACGGGCAACAATGTTAGCGTTTCTGTTTATGATATGATTCAGCAAGAGCCGGATTTAAAAAATGCCAATATGCCATTCCTTGTAAGGCTGGGCAAACCTTCAGATCGTGAAGTAAGGGTTGATTATACAACGCAGGATAATTCTGCTAAAGCTGGTTCAGATTACATAGCACAAAACGGTACCGTAGTATTTGCCCCGGGAGAAAGGGTTAAACGCATTGTTATATCCATTAAAGGCGATGCTGTAAAGGAAAAAACCGAAAAATTCAACCTGGTGCTAAGCAACCCGCTTAACGCTGACCTAGGCAGAAAAACAGCATCAGGGTTCATTATGGACAATGATGATAAAAAAGTACAGGTTATCGCCGATGATCGGTCAGCGAGCATAGCCCCATCAATTGAAAAAGGATTGAAAATTTCACCCAACCCGGCATCAGGAAAAGCGAATATTTCCCTTGCCGGCTACAGCGGGGCTGTAACCATACTCGTAAGCAATATGCAGGGCAAAATGCTTTTACAGAAGAAGGTACAGCTATATTCATCCAAACTGGCTTTCGAACTACTGGATGTTTCCATGTATGCCAGCGGAATATATGTGGTAACAGTTATTGATGAAAAAGGAAACAGGCAAAGCGCACAACTGGTTGTTCAGAAATAGCCTGTTTTACAACACACTCACTGCTTTGTTATATAAAACCCGCCATTGCCGGCGGGTTTTATTTTTTGCCAACGCCACATTAACCTTCAGGTAAATACAATAAAAAATCGTACAGCATGCTTTCCATACTGCACGATCTAATTTATGTAAGTGCTATACTTTTTTCTTTACCGGTTTAGGCGCAAATATCACCAGCATTCTCTTGCCTTCCATTTTAGGCATACCCTCCAGCACACCCACTTCACCAAGACGTTCTGCAAACTTCAGCAACAACAATTCACCGCGTTCTTTAAACATAATGGCGCGGCCCTTAAACTGCACGTAAGCTTTTACTTTATTGCCTTCTTTCAAAAACTTTTCGGCATGCTTTGTTTTAAATTCAAAGTCGTGATCATCAGTGCCGGGCGTAAAGCGTATTTCTTTTACTTCGCTTTGTTTGGCATTCGCCTTCATTTCTTTTTCCTTACGCTTTTTCTCGTAAAGAAATTTCTTGTAGTCGATTACTTTACAAACGGGTGGGTCGGCGTTTGGTGAAATTTCAACCAGGTCAAGCTCCTGCTGCTGCGCTATACGCAACGCTTCCTGTGTAGGGTAAATACCCACAGTTACATTGTCTCCTACCAAGCGCACCTGCGGTACCCGGATTCTTTCGTTTATACGATGTTCAGGCTCCGGTTGCCTGTTAAAACGAGGATTAAATCTTCCTCTCTGAGGTAAAGCCATTCAAATTTGTTTCGTGAATAATTAAAATTAAATTTTAATGAATGAAAAATATATCCTGTAAAAATAAACTATCCTTTTCTTTCTGCAATCTCTTCTTTCAGCAAATTAATAAATTCTTCAATCGTTTGCGGCTCAGGCTCTGTCTTGTTATTTTTCCGGATCGCCAGTTTTCTTTCCGTTGTTTCCCTTTCACCAATAACCAGCATATACGGCACTTTGGCCATTTCCGCATCCCGGATTTTTTTGCCAATTTTTTCACTGCGCTCATCCGTCTCAACCCTTATGCCAGCTTTCATTAACTGCGTAAAAACTTCTTTTGAATAGGGAAGAAATTTATCGCTGATAGGTAAAATCTTTACCTGTACGGGCGACAGCCATAATGGCAACCTTCCGGCATAATGCTCTAATAAAAACCCGATAAAACGTTCATGCGTGCCCAGCGGCGCCCGGTGAATGATGAGCGGGATATCTGAAGTATTGTCTGGTTTTGTATAAGAAAGATTAAAGCTTCTTGGCTGCGAAAAATCTACCTGGTTGGTGGCCAGCGTAAATTCGCGGCCAATTACACTGTAAATCTGTACATCAATTTTTGGCCCGTAAAAAGCCGCTTCATCGGCCACTTCCACAAACGGAATTCCTGATTCCACCAAAACATTACGCACCATTTCTTCTGTTTCCAGCCAAAGTTCCGGCTGATTTACATATTTAATCCCAAGCTTTTCTTTGGAGTGAAGCGATAAGCGCATGACATATTTCTCAATACCAAAAATTTTGAAATACTTCAGGTACATATCATTCACAGCGCGAAATTCATCTGCAAACTGTTCCTTGGTGCAATAAATATGTGCATCGTTCATGTGCAGGCAACGAACACGCATCAACCCGAATAATTCACCGCTTTGTTCATAGCGGTAAACCGTACCGTATTCTGCAATGCGGTAGGGTAAATCGCGGTAGCTCTTTGGTTCTGCCGCATAAATTTTATGGTGATGCGGACAGTTCATGGATTTCAGGTAATACTTCTCTCCTTCCATTTCCATGGGCGGATACATGCTGTCGGCATAATACGGCAGATGCCCGCTGGTGAGGTACATACTTTCTTTGGCAATATGCGGTGTAACCACGCGCTTATACCCTGCGGCTGCTTCTGTTTCCTTTGCCAGTTTTTCCAGTTCTTCAATAATAACAGTACCATTGGGCATCCACATAATCAGGCCCGGGCCCACATCATCGTCCATCGTATAAATACCAAGCTCTTTGCCCAATTTGCGGTGGTCGCGTTTCTTGGCTTCCTCCACCATGGCCAAATATTCATCCAGTTCTTTTTGAGAAGGAAATGATATACCATATAAACGGGTAAGCTGTTTATTTTTTTCATCGCCTTTCCAGTAAGCGCCGGCAATATTGGTAAGCTTGATGGCTTTTATAAAGCCGGTGGAAGGAATATGCGGGCCGCGGCACAAGTCAGTGAAATTACCCTGCGTATAAAAAGTAATATTGCCATCTTCCAGGTTTTGCAGCAGGTCCAATTTATATTCATCACCTTTTTCAGTGAAGTATTCAACGGCTTCTGCTTTCGGCGTTTCTTTCCTGATGTATGGATTATTCTGCTTTGCCAGTTCATTCATTTTCTTTTCCAGCACACGCAAATCTTCTTCGGTAATCTTCTTATCGCCCAAATCCATATCATAATAAAAACCGTTATCCACCGGCGGTCCAACCCAGAATTTTACGCCCGGGAACATACTTTCTACGGCTTCTGCCATTAAGTGCGCCGTAGAATGCCAAAAGGTAGATTTGCCTTCCGGGTCTTCCCATTTCAATAATTTCACGGTCGCATCTTCTGTTATAGGCCGCGTTGCATCCCAGGTTTTGCCGTTTACATTAGCTGCAATTATCTTTCTTGCTAAACCTTCGCTTATCGACTTTGCTATATCCAACGGCGATACGCCGCTTTCATATTGTCTTACAGCGCCATCCGGGAACGTAATATTTATCATAAATTAAAAAAGTAAAAAATCAAAAGTATAAATCCAAAACGGGTTGCAAAATTAGTGAATGATAAGGAAGCATTAAAGTTTTGGTTGATTTCAGTAAAAAGGCTTTGAAAATAATATTTTTCAAAGCCTTTAAGTATGATCATTTCTGCTTTGCTTTTAATGTTAAATGAACGCGCTCACAGGTCGTCCCGCAAAAGTGAGAAACGGCATTGTAAACAATTAGTGAGTGGAATTGATAAACTTTGCCACATTATCATGCAACAACTTCAACGACTCAGGATGCAGGTAAACCATGTGGCCTGACTGGTATTTTGCATACTGAATATTTTTTTGCAATGCAGCGGGAATAGGCAAATGCTGCATTTCGTAAATACCTTCAAAATAAGGTGTGCCCAAATCAAAATAACCCATATTCAGCATTACTTTCATATCCGGGTTATAGATCATTGCCTCCGCCAGGTCGTTCATAACATTCGGGAAACCAACATAACCGCGGCGCTTAAAATCCCAGGGTTGCACATTGCCATAGGTTTTATAATTCATACCAATACCATACTTTAAAGTAGTGCGCACATAGTTATTAAAAGTGGCGGTAAAAGCGCCGTCTATATACGAATCCATCGGGTCATATTGCGCATATTCACTTAAAGGATCGATGGCAGCACCGGAAAAACGGGAATCCAGGCGGCCCGTAATTTTACTCGAATCACCTAACAATGTTTGTTCAAACTGCGGCCCGATAATTCTCAGGTTGGCTTTTTTAATGTAATCGACCGGCAAACCTGTGTATTGATGCAGTTTTTCGGCCACCTGGTTAAACTGCGCAGCATCAAGTCCGGCGCCTTTATTCAAGGCTACGGCATAATCGGTGAGTGCAAAATTTTCAACCTCAGCCAAAAAAGCTTCAAGACTAGCCGACTGATTCGGCAGTTTATGATGATACCAGGCAGTAGCCGCAAAAGAAGGTAACACCAGTTCAAACGGCAAGCCATCGCCCGGGTTTTCCTGTGTCATTTCCGTCATATTTCCATACGTTAACAATTGCGATAACAGGATGATGCCATTCAGGGCAACTCCTTTATCAGAACCGAGAATATTGGCCACCACAGCAGAACGGAAAGTGCCATAACTTTCGCCAAACAAATATTTAGGCGAATTCCAGCGGTTATAATCCGATAAGAATTTTGTAATGAAGGAAGCAAATGCCTGCCCGTCCTGGTCAATACCAAAAAAATCTTTGCCATTGCCGGCGCCGCCTAAATCTTTGGTAATCACCTGGCCAAAACCCGTTCCCGGCGCATCAATAAAAACCAGGTCACTGGCATCTAATAAACTATAATCATTATTTACCGTTTTGTACGGTGCTTTTGTTCTTGCCGTATCAGCAATGTACACTCGCTGCGGGCCCCAGGCGCCCATGTGCAGCCAGATGGTAGAACTACCGGGGCCACCGTTGTAAATAAAAGTAAGCGGCCGCTGTGCCGGATCATCATCTTTTTTAAAATAGGCTGTGTACGACATGCTGATGATAGGTGTATCCTGCGCATTTTTAAACACCAGGCTGCCTGCAACCGCCTCATAATTGATGGCTTTGCCCTCAACCGTAACACTGCCATAGGTAATGGAGCGCTGCTGCTTTTTATAGTTCACCACGGCACTGTCGAGCGAATTATCAATACGGGCAGTAGGCAACATTTCTTTTTTTTGCTGCGCCAAAGCGGTAAAATGTAAAGCCAATGCCAACGAACAGATAAAGAAAAATTTTTTCATTTTGATTGCGTGAATTTGAATGTATACTAAAAACTGCAGCAGCATTAAGGTTAGCGCAATATAAGAAAATTGCACCAGCACCATCGCTTGCTTTAATTAATGGAAGACAAGTGCATCACGGCAATGCTTCGTTTTTTATAGTTTGTATACAACTATCAGTCGTTAGTTTTGCCAAACAAATTGCTATATGAATAAACTTGGAAATTTGGTTAGAAATGAATGGATCACCGGTGATGGTGATGGCCAGTTTTTATACAATGCGGTAACAGGAGAACCGGTTGCAGCTGCCACAACCAATGGCCTGGATTTTAAAGCCATGGTTGATTATGCACACAGCGTGGGCAATCCAAATTTACGCAGGCTTACTTTTCACGAACGCGGCAGAATGTTGCGGGCACTGGCTTTATACCTGCGCAATCATCTTGATACATTCTATGCGCTTTCCTATAAAACCGGTGCTACCAAAGCCGATAGCTGGATTGATATTGAAGGTGGCATTGGCAACCTGTTTGCTTATGCTTCCCTGCGCCGGAAATTTCCAGATGAAACGTTTGCAGTTGATGGCGAAGGAATCAGCCTCAGCAAACAAAATACTTTTATGGGGCATCATATGTTGGTACCAAAAGAAGGTGTTGCCATTCATATCAATGCTTTCAATTTCCCGGTGTGGGGCATGCTGGAAAAATGCGCGGTAAACTGGCTCGCCGGTGTGCCGGCTATTGTAAAACCGGCAACGGTTACGAGTTATTTAACCGAAGCCGTTGTGAAAGCAATTATCGCTTCGGGCATTTTACCAAAAGGCGCGTTGCAATTGATATGCGGCAGCGTTGGCGATTTATTGGATCATGTAACAGCGCAGGATGTGATAACTTTTACCGGCTCCAAATCAACCGCCTTGCAACTAAAAAAGCACGACAGGATTTTGCAGGAATCGGTACCGTTTAATATGGAAGCCGACAGTTTGAATTGCATTGTTTTGGGTGATGATGTAAGCCCTGCCGATGCCGAATGGGATATTTTTATTAAAGAAATAAGAAAAGAAATGACGGTGAAAGCCGGGCAAAAATGTACCGCCATAAGAAGAATATTCGTACCGGAAAATAAGATGGAAGATGTGTGGAAAGCTTTATCAAAATCTCTATCGCAAACCGTTATTGGCAACCCCTTAAATGATAAAGTGAGAATGGGCGCGCTGGCCGGGCAATCGCAGCGCAATGAAGTAAAACAGCAGGTGCAAAAATTACTGGCATCAACACAAATTGTATATGGCGCATTAGATAGTGTTGAAGTGATGGATGCCGATGCCAATAAGGGCGCATTCATTTCACCCATATTATTATTGAATGAAAAACCCTTTACATCAACGGCAGTGCATGAAGTGGAAGCGTTTGGGCCGGTAAGCACCATTATGCCTTATACAAATATGGAAGAAGCGATTGCTTTAAGCAAGCTGGGTAAAGGATCTTTGTGTTCTTCTATCGTTACAGCAAACGATAGAATTGCAAAGCAATATGTGTTAGGTGCAGGCACACATCACGGCAGAATTTTAATATTGAATAAAGCGTGTGCCAAAGAAAGTACCGGCCACGGTTCGCCGTTGCCAATGTTGGTTCATGGCGGTCCGGGCAGGGCTGGCGGCGGCGAAGAAATGGGCGGCATTCGTGGCGTACAACATTACATGCAAAGAGTGGCTATACAAGGCTCGCCAACAAGTATCACTAATATTACAAACGTTTATCAGCAATATGCAAAGGGTATTGAAAATGCTATTCATCCATTCAAAAAATATTTTGAGGAACTGCAAATTGGTGAACAAATCATTACTTCAAAAAGAATAATCACAAGTGAAGACATTGATAAGTTTGCCGATATAAGCGGCGATCATTTTTATGCGCATCTAACCCATACAGATTTTACAGGTACCATGTTTGAACAGCAGGTGGCCCATGGCTACTTCATTATGAGTATTGCTGCAGGTTTGTTTGTGTACAGTTATGAAAAAAATCCAGTGTTATTAAATTATGGTATTGATGAGTTGCGTTTTACGAAACCTGTTTATCCGGGCACAGAGATATATGTGCGATTTACCTGCAAGGAAAAAATTCCGCAGGAACAAAGAGAACCAACCGATCTACCACGCGGCATTGCAAAATGGCTGGTTGAAATATTGGATGATAGTAATGAACAGGTGGGCATCGCCACCATATTAACCATGGTGGCAAAAAAACCTGGCCATAATTAAAATTTATATTTTAACAGTAACTGTTTTATTCTTTACAGGATTTTTTATGGCAGCATTTATCTTTGAAACAATAAATCAAATTATTAAAGCATGAAACGTATTGCCTGTTACCTTTTTATTTTTTGCTTTGTTTTATCTGTGAGCCTGCATGCACAGCAACCGCCCTTTTACAACGATATTCAGCAATTTAAAATGCAGGACAGCATTAACCCGCCGCCTCAACATCCGATACTATTTATTGGCAGCTCTTCTTTTACAAAATGGACAGACATACAATCCTATTTTCCCGGTTATACTATTTTAAACCGTGGCTTTGGCGGATCATCTTTACCTGATCTTATCCGCTATGCCAACGATATCATCTTTCCTTATCAGCCAAAAGAAATAGTTATTTATTGTGGTGAGAATGATTTTGCCGTAAAGGATTATGTTTCTCCGGATATGGTATTTGAACGTTTTAAAACTTTATATGCAATCATCCGTTCCAAACTGGCAAATGTGCCGGTTGTTTTTATCTCCATTAAGCCAAGCCCCAGCCGGAGAAAATACTGGCCGCAAATGACGGAAGCCAATAAGATGATCAAAGATTTTATTGGCACACAGCAGCATGCTTCTTTTATTGATGTATATCAACCTATGCTGAACGAGAATAAAGATACAAGGCTTGAAATATTTTTAAGCGACAGCCTGCACATGAATGCAAATGGTTATGTAATATGGCAAAAAGCTATACAACCATATTTAGTGAAATAATCACATAAAAATGGCGGAAGGTTAGTTCTTCCGCCATTTAATCATTAACAGGTGAAAAGTTATTGTACTTCATTAGCTTTCAATACCCTTATAAAATTTCCGCCTAATATTTTTTCGATATCTGTTTTATTGTAACCCCGTTCCAGCAAAGCTTTTGTAATTAAAGGGTAAGCAGTAATATCATCCATATGCTGCGGCGGAAAACTGATACCATCGAAATCGCTGCCCATACCTACATAGTCAACACCAACGAGTTTAACTATATGATCAAGATGATCGAGTATTAAATGAAATGGCGCACGCAAATCACGCACTTCATCTGCATATTTTATAAACAATGCATTTTCGGCAAAAAATTCATTCTTGCCGGTTTTCACCAAAGAATCTTTTTCCGCGGCATGACGCGCTTCGAATGCTTTTTCTTTCCTATCAAATCCGCTGTCTAAAAACCCGGAATAAAAATTCAATTGTATAACGCCGCCATTCTTTGCAATAGCTTTTATCTGGTCATCTTTCAGGTTTCGCGGAACGGGACAAACAGCGTACGCATCACTATGCGAAGCAATAACGGGCTTTGTGGTAGTATTGATTACATCCCAAAAAGTTTTCTCACCAACATGGCTTACATCTACCATCATGCCTATTTTATTCATATGCTGCACGAGTTGTTTGCCAAAATCTGTTAGCCCCATTTTACGCTGCGATTGAGCGGAATCGGTTTCAAATTTGGCGCTCGTAGCCCATTCATTATTATTATTCCAGGTTAGCGTTAAATAACGGGTGCCACGTGCATATAAATTATCAAGGTTGCTTAAACTGTTTTCAATCATGTGGCCGCCTTCCACGCCAATCATAGCAGCCAGTTTATGTTGCTTTACGGCCTGCATTAATTCAGTTGAATTAGTTACAAGCATCATCTTTTCCGGGTTGCGTTTAACCCATGCATACAGCGTGTCAATTTCCCGGTTGGCAAAACTATATGGGTTTACCTGCGTGCCATCGCACCAGATGCTGAATACCTGCACATCCACGCCGGCTTTAAACATGCGGTTTAAATCGCTGTGTGTTTTGCCGGTAAGGTCCTGGTCGAAACTATAACCTTTTTCAAGACAGGTGCTGATAACATCGTTATGCGTATCGCAAAGTATTGCTTTAAAATGCAGTTTTTTATCATCCTGGGCATACACGTTTAAAAAAGCAAGAAAGGCTGCAGCGGCTAAAAAAGATTGTTTCACTTTATTTTTCATGCGCTTAAATTAAAGGTTTTTATCATTCCGGCTTAAGGTTTAATTTTTTAGGGCAATTTTTACCATGGACACACAGGTTTTAATGCATCCTATTACAATAATCCTGTATGCAAATTATAAAAGTATTTATATTTGTTAACCATTTGGTTAAATCATATGGTTAAAATCAAAGACCTTTCCACAGAACAAAAGATCCTTGAAGCAGCCAGGCAGGTTTTTTTTGATAAAGGCATGCACGGCGCCAGGATGCAGGATATTGCCGATAAGGCCGGCATTAATAAAGCCATGCTGCATTATTATTTCCGAAGCAAGGATAAATTATTTGAAACCATTTTTACGGATGCTTCGAATCACTTTTTTCCTATGCTGAATGCCATTATTGAATCGGACAAAACCGTGTTTGAAAAAATAGAAGTATTATGTATTGAATATATAAACCAGGTAGGTAAAATGCCGTATCTCCCTGTTTTTATATTAAGCGAAGCCAGCCGCCAGCAGCAAGTATTTCTAAAAAAATTATGGACCAGGCAGAAGCTGCCTTTAAAATCTTTTACCGGCATGATTGAAACTGCCGTCAGGGAAAAAAAAATAAAACCTGTCGATCCCTTGCAATTACTCATGAATATCTTATCATTATGCATATTTCCTTTTGCGGCACAGCCAATCTTTCAGCATGCGGCAGGCATTAGCAGAAAAGAGTATGAGACTATGATTGAAGAAAGGAAAAAAACAATTCCCAGGCTTATTATTCAATCTATCAAAAAGTAAACAATAAAACAGCCCCTTTATGTTTGCAATAAAAGAATATACATGTATCGCAGCGCTTGCAACATTTTTTTTTGCCTGCAACAATAATGAAAATCAGTTTGATGCCTCCGGTACATTTGAAACAGATGAAGTAATTGTTTCAGCGCAGTTAGGCGGCCAGATACTTGCCTTTAACGTGCAGGAAGGCGATACTTTGCAGGAAGGCGCGGTTATAGGCAAAATAGATTCCTTAAATGTGTTGCTCCAAAGGCAACAGGTGCAGGCTTCCATTCAATCACTCCAGGAAAAAACGAGTGATGTGCAGCCCCAGGTAAAACTATTGGAAGACCAGCTTGCCGTTCAGCAAACACAATTAAACAATCTTTTAAAAGACCAGCAACGCTTTCAGAATATGCTGAAAGACGGTGCCGTTACGCAACGGCAAGTGGATGATATAAACACACAGGTGGATGCTGCTAAAAAACAAATGCAGGTTACACAGCAACAAATAAAAGTTCAGCTAACAAATACGGGCACACAAAACCGCAGCATATTAAGCGAAAAAGACCCGCTGCAAAAACAGGTGGCACAATTGAGTGAACAATTATCAAAAGCAAATATTGTTAACCCAATCAATGGAACGGTGCTTACTAAATATGCGGAGGCAGGTGAAGTAACATCGCCGGGTAAAGCCTTGTATAAAATTGCAGATATAAACTATCTCAATCTTCGTGCTTATATAACAGGTACACAACTTTCAACCGTAAAACTTAACCAGCCGGTTAAAGTTTATATTGACAGCGGCGCCAACCATTACCGTGAATATGCCGGAACAATTATATGGATATCTGATAAAGCTGAATTCACTCCAAAAACCATTCAAACAAAAGATGAAAGGGCCAATCTTGTATATGCCGTAAAAGTTAAGGTAAAAAATGACGGCTATTTAAAAATTGGAATGTATGGAGAGATAAAGCTATAAGCTATAAGCTGTTAGCTGCAAGCTATTAGCAATACTGCAGCCTGCACAAGCTTACATCAACACATAAAATATGCAATCAGTAATTGTACATAATCTTTCTAAAAATTACGGCAAGGAAAAAGAAATTAAGGCTGTAAAGGATATTTCATTCGATGTTTCGCCGGCAGAAATTTTTGGCATTATCGGGCCTGACGGCGCCGGCAAAACTTCATTGTTCCGCATGTTGACAACGCTGTTGCTGCCAGACAGCGGAAACGCTTCGGTGGACGGTTTGGATATCGTAAAAGATTTTAAAGCCATCCGCAAAAAAGTTGGATACATGCCCGGCCGGTTTTCCCTGTACCAGGATTTAAGCGTTGAAGAAAACCTGAATTTTTTCGCCACCATTTTCAATACAACTATTAAAAAGAATTACGACCTCATCAAAGACATATATATACAGATAGAACCTTTTAAAAAAAGAAAGGCAGGTAAACTTTCCGGAGGCATGAAACAGAAGCTCGCATTGAGTTGTGCACTGATTCACCGGCCGGTTATTTTATTTCTTGATGAACCAACAACAGGCGTTGATGCAGTTTCAAGAAAAGAATTCTGGGACATGCTGAAACGCCTGAAACAACAGGGCATTACAATACTTGTTTCAACGCCATATATGGATGAAGCCGGTTTATGCGACCGTATTACTTTAATGCAGCAGGGTAAACTGCTTTCAACAGGTACACCAACAGAAATAACAGGGTCATTTAAACAAACCATCCTGGGCATTAAAGCAACAAATATGTATAGCCTGCTGAAAGACCTGCATACATATGATGCAATTGAAGACGCATATGCTTTTGGCGAATATCATCATGCTGTAATGAAAGAAAATTTCAGCGAAAAAGCTTTGCAAAAATATCTTGAAGAAAAAGGAAACAAAGAACTCATTATACAGCAAATTAAACCAACCATTGAAGACAGCTTTTTGTACCTGATGAAAAATTAATATGGCAAACGATATCATCATACAAACAGAACAGCTCACCAAGCGTTTTGGCGATTTTATGGCTGTTGACCATATTTCATTTGACGTGCATAAAGGAGAAATCTTTGGTTTTCTCGGCGCTAACGGTGCAGGCAAAACCACGGCCATGCGCATGTTATGCGGTCTAAGCCTGCCAACATCGGGTAAAGCAACCATTGCAGGTTTTGATGTTTATAAAAAAACGGAAGCCATTAAACGCAGCATTGGTTATATGAGCCAGAAATTTTCTTTATATGAAGATTTAACAGTGAAAGAAAACATTCGTTTCTATGCCGGCATATATGGCATGAGCAATAAATATATAAAAGAAAAAACAGCGCTTTTGCTGCAGCAGTTGCATCTTGAGGACGAGGCTGATAAACTGGTTGGTTCATTACCGTTGGGATGGAAACAAAAGCTGGCATTTTCTGTGGCTATATTTCATGAGCCGCAAATAGTTTTTTTAGACGAACCAACCGGTGGTGTTGATCCTGTAACGCGCCGTGAATTCTGGAACCTTATTTACGATGCTTCGGCAAAAGGCATTACCGTTTTTGTAACAACACACTATATGGACGAAGCTGAATATTGTAACCGTGTTTCAATTATGGTGGACGGAAGAATTGATGCATTGGATACACCTGTTGCATTAAAAGAAAATTTTCATGCCACATCCATGAACGAAGTTTTTCTGCAACTGGCGAGGAAAGCCACAAGAAGTGACAGTTAAAACAATCAATATTCAAATGGTGCAAGCACTTGTAATTTAAAATCATAAAAATTTCCCTTCCGGGACAGGCGCATGAAACAATTGTTTTCATTCATAAAAAAAGAATTCTACCACATCTGGCGCGACAGGCGGACGATGTTCATCCTGCTTGGAATGCCGCTTGCTCAAATAATTATTTTCGGGTTTGCGTTAACCAACGAAGTAAAGAATGAATCTATTGCCATACTTGACCAGTCGAAAGATGCTGCAGCATCGCAGATTGTAAGTAAAATAAGCGCCAGCCGTTATTTTAATGTTACGGCCATACTGCACAATCCCGACGAAATAATAAGAACCTTTCAAACCAATACGGCAAGAATAGTGCTTGTGCTGCCTTCAACATTTGGTGAAGATTTAAGGCATATAAATAAAGCGCAGGTGCAATTAGTTACCGATGCATCAGACCCAAATATTGCAACCACTTTAATAAATTATGCAACGGCTATTATTACTGATTATCAGCAATCTTTAAATGCAACCGCAGCCATCCCCTACCAGATAAATGTGCAGTCCCGCCTGTTATACAATCCACAGTTAAAAGGCGCTTACAGTTTCGTACCCGGCGTAATGGCAATTGTGTTAATGCTTATCTGTACCATGATGACGGCCATAACCATTGTGCGGGAAAAGGAAACAGGCACCATGGAAGTGATGCTGGTATCGCCGGTGCAACCCATGAAGATTGTAGTGGCAAAAGCGATTCCTTATTTGCTTTTAACGGTTGTAAACATCACCAATATATTATTGTTAAGCGTGTTTGTATTGGATGTGCCCATAAACGGAAGCCTCGTGCTGTTAACTGGCGAAAGCATTTTATTTACCATAACCTGCTTATCGTTTGGGTTACTTATCTCATCCGTTACAGACTCGCAGCAAACCGCTATGATGATCTCAATGATGGGCCTGTTTTTGCCAACAGTTATGCTAAGCGGGTTTATGTTCCCCATTGAAAATATGCCGCTGGCTTTACGCATTGTTTCAAACGTTGTGCCTTCGAGATGGTATTATGAAATAGTGGTGGCTGTAATGATAAAAGGCCTGGGCATATCAAGTATTTTAAAACAAACATTAGTACTCAGCGGAATGACAGTATTATTATTATCGCTGGCGATAAAGAATTTTAAAATAAGGCTGGAATAAGCTGTGAGCCTATAGCGTTCATAGCTTGCAGCTAAAAGCTACTAAATGCGCACATTAAGATTTTTATTAGAGAAAGAATTCAGGCAGATATTCCGCGATAAAAGCATATTGCGTGTAATATTTATTATGCCTGCTGTTCAATTGCTGGTATTGCCCTGGGCTGCAGATTATGAAGTAAAGAATATAAACCTTGCAGTTGTTGATAATGACCGCAGCGATTATGCACAAAAGCTGGTTTCAAAAATTACAGCATCAGGTTATTTTAAACTTGATAAATACACAGCTTCTTATGCACAGGCTTTGCACGAGATTGAAAAAAATAATGCCGATATTATACTTGAAATCCCGGCTTCTTTTGAAAAAAATCTCATCAAAGAATCATCCTCAACTTTGTTTATGGCAGTAAATGCCGTAAATGGTACAAAGGCTGGGCTTGGCGCATCGTATTTGCAAACCATCATAAGAAATTTTAATGAAGATATACGAACAAAATGGGTGCAGGCGCCGCGTTTTAATACGCAACCGCAAATTGATGTAACTTATTCCAACTGGTTTAACCTGCACATGAACTATAAGTCTTTTATGGTGCCTGGTATTATTGTAATCCTCGTAACCATGGTAGGTTCTTTTATTGCCGCGGTAAATATTGTAAGAGAAAAAGAAATTGGCACAATTGAGCAGATAAATGTTACGCCCATAAAAAAATATCATTTCATATTAGGCAAGCTTATTCCTTTCTGGGTGCTTGGGCTGGTTATACTTACAACAGGATTAACCATTGCCTATCTTGCCTATGGCATCATACCCCTTGGAAGCATATTTGTAATTTATGTGTTTGCCGCCGTGTATCTGCTTGCTGTTTTAGGTTTAGGACTGCTGGTTTCAACCTTTTGCAATACCCAGCAACAGGCTATGTTAAGTGCGTTCTTTTTAATGATGATATTTGTAATGCTCAGCGGCTTATACACTTCCATTACAAGCATGCCCGTGTGGGCGCAATGGGTAACGAAGTTTAACCCGGTTACCTATTTTATTGAAGTGATGCGGTCGATAGTTTTAAAGGGCAGCACACTTGCAGACATCAGTAAAAACCTGCTTATTGTTTTTGGGTTTGCTGTTGTGCTGAATACATGGGCGGTGCTCAGCTACAGGAAACGTGCCTGATTAACGCAGCACCATTATTGGCATCCAGGGATGCAATATCATGCGTTTTGACTGGCTTACATGAAAGAGGTTTTCAAAAAAACCATATTCCTTCAATTGAAGAATTATAAGATCAATTTTAAATTCATCAGCAAAAGCTTCAATACCTTTTACAACATCGTCATGTTCTATGATATTAAAATCCGTTTTATTAACCATCAGGCCTGCGGGTAACAGCATAGTATTTGCAACATCTTCGCTATTAAAATTGCTGTCTTTACTTATATGTACCACATGCAAGGTTGCACCAAATGCCTCCTGCACATATTTTATCTGTTCGGCGGGAATGCTTTCCACATCTTTAAGATCACAGGCGTAAGCAATAGAAGTAATTTTACTCCAGGCTTTATGCTGTGGTATAATCATAACAGGGCTGCGCAGTTTTTTGGTAGTATTTAAACTCCTGCTATCCAGAAAAAAACGGTTCACCGTATTTAATTCATTGTGCGTGCCCATTACTACTGCAAATGGTGTTATAGCTTCACTTAGTTTATTCAGTTCCTTTTCTAACCGGCCAACAGACATAACCTTTTTTATTGAAAGTTTATTTGCAGTTCTTTTCAATAATTGCATCTCAAGCCCATCAAGTCTTTCATCTGTTTTTTCATCAATCAATGCATCAATTATGCCTGCTTCGCTATAAGCATATATATACTCATTCACATGCATAATTATTAATTGTGCATGTAAAGCCATTGCCATATCTGCAGCATAGTTAACTGCATTTACTGAAACTTCAGAAAAATCTGTAGGCGCTATAATCGTCTTCATGTTTGATAATTTTGTTTCTTACTTTCATATGTACACGTGCAAAATTATGTAAGAGTTAAAAAAGTCCTTACCCAAATTTGCAATATAATAATACAGTAACACACCTGGTAAAAACAAAAGAATACCAACTGTAGTTTTAAAACTGCAGGAACCAGGCAGGGATTTATTGCAATTAGTTTGATGAGTTGGCTGCAATATGCAAAGCGAAAGCCGCTATGGCTGTGTCTTTCAGAATATTGATTAGTGAAATTTGCCTGTATTCCATATTGCTGCCATTAAGAAAATTGGGAAGATGAATGGTAAGCACGAAAACAAACAGCAATACAGCAAGCAAATAGGCAGCAAGCTTTACCTTTTTATTGGTAATAAATGCTATAGCCGCAAGAATAAATGCTACCCCGGGAATATACACCCATAAATTTCCGACAGCAGGCAGGAAGGATGGCACATAGGTTATAAGATTTTGGGGCGAAACAAAATGGTAGATACCAAATACTGCCATTACCAAAGCCAATAAAATAATGGCAAAACGGGAGATTGTTTGTTCGTTCATGATGGCAAGTTTTAGAAATAGTAAGTTACGAACTTTTTATGCCTTTGCAAAATATCTGTCTTTAATAATATGGAGAACTTATCTTTAATCAAATTAATATTGGTTTATGAAGATTGCTTTTCATGGCGCAGCAAGAACGGTTACAGGCTCGAAACATCTTATTACATTAAACAATGGCAGGAAAATTTTACTTGATTGCGGCATGTTTCAGGGCCTTGGTAAAGATACCTTTCCACTTAACAATAGTTTTGGTTTTGATGCAGCTTCAGTAAATTACCTGTTATTATCGCATGCGCACATTGATCACAGCGGTCTTATTCCAAAGCTTGTGAAAGAAGGCTTTAACGGAAAAATATTCTGCACGCCTGCAACAAAAGACCTGTCTGCCATATTGCTTATGGACAGTGCAGAAATTCAACGGGACGATACAGGCTATACCAATAAAAAAAGAATTAAAAAAGGGCTTGAACCTTACGATCCCTTGTATGATATAAGCGATGTGCAAAAAACAATACCATTGTTTACAATCGTTAATTATAATAACTGGTTTACAGTTGATGAAGGCATTAAAGTTTTATATACCGATACCGGCCATATAACCGGCTCTGCCGCCGTGCATGTGCGCATAACAGAAAACGGCGTTACAAGACAGATATCCTTCAGCGGCGATGTGGGAAGATATAATGATATGATTTTGCGCAAGCCTGAAACATTTCCGCAGGCTGATTATATTATTACTGAAAGCACCTATGGCAATAGTTTGCACCAGCGCATTACAAATACGGCAGATGATTTTTATGAATGGATTGAATCAACATGCATACACAAAAAAGGCAAGCTGATTATTCCCGCATTCAGTGTGGGCCGCACACAGGAACTATTATACCTGCTAAATGAATTAAGCCTTGAAAGGCAGCTTAAGGGTATTCCTGTTTTTGTGGACAGTCCTTTGAGTTATGAAGCTACTTCTGTAGTAAAACAACATCCTGAAAACTTTAATGCCAACATACAGGAGCTTTTAAAAAGAGATGACGATCCATTTACTTTCCAGGAATTAAAATTTATTGAAAATGTAGATGAAAGCAAAAGGCTGAATGATGACCATCGCCCGATGATCATTATTGCAGCAAGCGGCATGGCGGATGCCGGGCGCATAAAACATCATATCAAAAATAACATTGGTGATAACAGGAATACCATCTTAATTGTTGGTTATTGCGAACCTGGCTCCCTTGGCGGCGCTTTAATGAATAATGTAAAACGGGTAAGAATATTCAGCGATGAATTTGATGTTATTGCCCAGGTTGGTGTAATGCGCAGTATGAGTGCACACGGTGACTATAACGATCTGCTTCAATTTTTAAAATGCCAGCAACCCGAAGCCGTCGATAAAGTTTTTATTGTACACGGTGAATATAATGTGCAGATAGACTTTAAGGACAAACTGATTAAAGCCGGTTTTAAAAATGTATTTATACCGGCTTTGCACCAGGAATTTGTATTGGAATAACGATACGATATTCCTGTGTATTTATTTGCACCGGTGTGGTTAATCTTTAAATTATTCCAGCCGCATCAATCCTTTGCCCTATCCTATTCCGTTCAATAATTGTTCGTTTCCGGACAGTTGAAAAAACCTTTTCTTTTCGGATAACCATTTATCAACTTATATAACCCCCTGTGCTCTAAAAATTGCCAAATACTTGTTAAATGGCATATTGGTATTTGCTTTGAAAGATTCTTCCACGACTAATGCACGCAAAATCAGCTAACAAAGTCATCAGTAAAAAAAACAATAGTGACGGATACAAGAAAACAAGAACTAACAATGAAAAGAACATTATTTATCAGCGCAACAGCATTTATTACGGCAGCATGCTCTATTTTTTATTTTGTAAAAAACACCGAAACCGCACCCACAACAAACAAAAATATAAATGTGGAAGTGTATAAAACGGCAAGCTATGTATCGGCTGCCTATTCTAATACCACTGCTTCTTTACAGGTAACGGTAATACGTGTAAAAAAGAATGTGAGAGATACAGTATGGCAGCAGAGTTTTCAGCCAACAGAATTAAAAGATTACCCGGAAGTGAATAAACCAATTACGCAAAAAATATTAATTCCAAATGTGAATGATGCCAAAGAGCAACTGGAAATTTACTACAACGTTACTTACAACTCTAAGGGCAACATTTTAAACTATTGGAATTATACAACAGTTGGCCGGGGCCAGCAGGATGGTAAACTGGCCATACAGATATAACCCAGCCCCGTGATGAATATAAGCAAACGAGAGCGGCTTTTGCCGCTTTCTTTTATTTATATAACCATTAAAGTGTTTATAAGAATACAGGCCTGTATTTTGTACTTCTGAATTTTATGCAGAAATTGTTTACACAGCATTTAACTTTTAAACCTGCCCGTAAAAGCGGCATCATAATAGAGTTATTGTTTTAATAATTTAAGACCATTAAAATTCAGGTGTATGAAATCGTTATCAGAAACATGGTTTGCAGACGGGTACATAGATTTTGAATTGAAAAAATACACGCTGCTCGCTTATTTACAGGAAGTAAATAAATATTTTGATGAGCATAAATTATACCCACAGCTGGCAGATGTAATATTTCATTACAACAACCTTGTTTCCTTCAGGAAAAACAAAAAGTTTTTACAGGAGCATTTCCCCAAAAAGCTTACGGGGATTCAAATTCAAAAATTGCAGTTATTGTATGAACAAATGATGGAAGATGATGATGTAATGCAGCAACTGGAAGAAATAATTTTCTATGCAGCACATGAAATGCGGGCAACTATCAGCAACGGCACAGAATTGTATGAAATGATAGAAGATAAACTGAAAATATCACCGGTTGGCATTATTCCGCTGGAGCAACATGAAGGTTATTTTTTTCTCAGCAATAAATTATCAGTTACGAGGGTGTATCAATATCGTTTAAGCATCTATGAAAAACATGATGAAAAATTCCGGAGCATCCGCACAGAATTTATCAATACATGGTACCGCAGTTTTGTAAATACATTCGAACATATAAAAACTGAATTGGTGCGTAACCGTTCGCAACTACCCAATCCCGCTGTTTATGTTATTGAAGCTGATATTAATTTACCTGTTGAAGAAACACTATTGCCAATTGCAAAGAGAAGTTTGGTAAGATATATTTCAAAGTCCCGGCCATAAGGCAATTACAGCAAGGTTAATAAACTACATTTAAATCTTCAATAATAAAAAGAGGCTTGCAAAATGCAAGCCTCTTTTTATTATTCAATCAGAAATCATTCATTAATAGCAGCAATGCCAGGTAATGTTTTACCCTCAAAAAATTCAAGCATGGCGCCACCACCTGTGGATACGTAACTCACCTTATCTGCAAAACCAAACTGGTTTACAGCAGCCACGCTATCACCGCCGCCCACCAAAGAAAAAGCGCCGTTCTCTGTGGCTTTAGCCACGGCTTCAGCAATCGTTTTGGTGCCATGCTGGAAGCATTCCATTTCAAACACACCTATCGGGCCATTCCATAAAATGGTTTTTGCTTTAAGAATAACTTTTGTAAACATATCGCAGGCCATTGAACCAATATCCAGCCCCATCCATCCATCAGGAATATCAGTGCTTACTGATGAAGATATATCAGCATCATTGGCAAACTTATCAGCAATAATGGAATCGCTTGGCAAATGAATGCAGGCATTTTTTTCTGCGGCTTTTGCCATTATTTCTTTAGCCGTATCAAGGCGGTCTTCTTCACATAAAGAAGCGCCTATTTTGCCACCTTCCGCTTTAAAAAATGTATAGGCCATACCGCCGCCGATTATTATATCATCAGCTTTCTCCAAAAGGTTTTCAAGAATTAATATTTTATCGCTCACTTTAGCGCCGCCGATAATGGCCACAAACGGCTTCTCAGCGCTGTGCAAAACCTTTTGGGCCGAAGCAACCTCGCTTTCCATCAGCAAGCCAAACATGCGTTTATCTTTCGGAAAGAATTTTGCAATTACGGCCGTTGAAGCATGCGCCCTGTGCGCCGTTCCAAAAGCATCATTCACATATACGTTGCCCAGCTTTGAAAGCTTTTCAGCAAAAGCTTCATCGCCTTTTTCTTCCTGTTTGTAAAAACGCAGGTTTTCAAGCAGCAGTACATCGCCGGGTTTTAACGCAGCCGCTTTTTGCTGCGCATCTTCACCAATACAATCATCGGCAAATTGTATTGGTTTACCATCAAGCAATTCGCTTAAATGGTTTACAAGATGTTTTAAGGAAAACTTATCTTCCGGGCCTTCTTTTGGCCTGCCGAGATGGCTCATTAAAATTACGCTGCCGCCATCATTCAATATTTTTTTGATAGTAGGAATGGCGGCTTTCATTCTTGTATCGTCTTTTATTTCCAGCGTTTGTTTGTCAAGCGGAACGTTAAAGTCAACGCGGATTAGTGCGCGCTGGCCTGCAAAATTGTAATCAGAGAATTTGCTCATTGTTGTTGTAATTATTGTTATAAAGCAATGCGGCGAAAATACTTAAGAAATACCAGCAATAAACAAACCACAAACAATTAATAAGCTCTCTTTTATTTATTCAAAGTTTACGGGGTTCATTTGGTTACGGGTTGATGCTATCAAATTACAAATCCCTTACATTTCAACTTATCAGCTATTCAGTCAATCAACCGGCATTTATACGTCTTTTAAGGATTTTTTTACAGCCTGATACTTTTATATTCGCACCAGCATGCAACGGAAACAAAACAAAAAATGGTGGTTCAGGCCTTTAATATTGTTGTTCGTTGTTATACTGCTGCATACACTTGCATTGTGGCCCTGGTTTATTGAAAATGTTTACAGCGCTTATATCTATCCATCCATAGCCTATATATTAAGACTGCTTACCGGCTGGATCCCTTTCAGTATTGGTGATGTATTATACGGCCTTGCCATTACCTGGGTTATTGCAAAAACAGTTAAGTTTTTTAAACATAAGCCAACATGGAGAAAGTTTGCCCTTGCCGGTCGCAATTTTACGGTTAAGTGTTTGTGGGTATATATCATATTTTTACTGCTATGGGCACTTAATTATTATCGTTATGGCATTGGGTATAAAATGCACCTTTTTCCCGACAGGTACAGCACGGAGGATTTAAGAATTGTTACAGCCCGGATAAGAGAGGAATTAAATGCAAACAGGAAACTAATGGATAGCCTGCACTTAGATTATAGTGACAGTAAAAACGTTTTTAAACAGGCAGCGGGTTTATATGATGCGGCAAAAACAACGCATCCTTATTTAAGTTATCCAAACCATTCCGTTAAAAAAATGCTTGCGGGTGATATTGGCAGCTATGGCGGGTTTCTTGGTTACTATAATCCTTTTACAGGTGAGGCACAGGTTAATGCAAAAATGCCAACGTTTGTTATACCATTTACAACCTGCCATGAAATTGGCCACCAGCTTGGTTTTGCCAGTGAAAGCGAGGCAAGTTTTGCAGGCTTTCTGGCAGTAAAATCGGGCAATTTACCGCAGTTTAATTACTCTGCTTATTTTGATATGTTCCTGTATGCCAACAGCGAATTGTTTAGCCGGGATTCGGTTGCAGCCAAACAAAATGCACAACAGCTCGACACATTGGTAAAAAAGGATTTGAATGAATACAAACAATATTTAAAAGATTACCGCAACCCGCTTGAGCCATTGCTTGCAAAACTTTATGGCAATTATTTAAAAGCGCATAATCAGCCAAAAGGCATTGAGAGTTATGATGAGGTTGTAGCCTGGCTTATTGCTTACTATAAGAAATATGGAAGGTTATAAGACCAATAACAGGCTTCAGTCATACATCGGTCAGACGCTTTTGTAGCTCATTTGCTTTATATGTTTCTAAATGAAGCGTCAGACCGGTACACACTACTTTTAGTAGCTAATAAACCTCTTAAATTAGTTTTTGAAATTACACCCGCACATAAATCTTTTTCTTATCCAACACATAACCAATCAGCCAGCAATACAACATAAAGCAGATTGCAAATAACAATGAGCCTATGTAAGCGCCGCTATAAGCAAAAATGTTATGATAAATCCATCTGAATAAATTAGTATCTCCGGCCGGGATCATGTACAGGATTATAACAGACAATTCTGAAAGCATATAAATAAACAACGGGTTCTTCCCAAACACTTCAAAGAAATAAACGCCCGTTCTTTTATTTAAGAAATCAACATAATACATAATACAGGCGAGCAGCATGCAATCAAGTCCAACGGTATGCAGTACAAAACTGCTCGTCCATATTTTCTTGTTGATGGGAAAACCATAGTTCCACCAAAAAGCAATTACGAAAATGATAAAACCCGCCATCAATAATTTTGCAAGGCCTTCATAAGTTTTGCCATGCTGCTGCACATATTTGCCAACAAGATAACCACCCACCACATTGCCAATACTCGGAAACGTACTTAATAAACCTTCGGGATCAAATGGAAAGCCTTCGCCCCTGTATAAATGATGTTCCCCAATAAGCCAGGTATCCAAATGCAAAACAGCATTGGTATGCACGTCAAGCGGATCTGCGCCGCTGCCAAAATAAACCATCACCGGCCAGTATAAAAGAAGTATCAGTATGGTGATAACAACCGTAGTTCTCGTTCCTAAAAAATATAACATCAGCGAAGCAAAACAGTAAGCCAGCGCTATGCGTTGAAGCACGCCAAATATCCTTGTATCGGCAATGGGTGATAATATAAGATGATGCTGATCGTTATACTCAAAAAAGGGAAACCAGTATAACAGATAGCCGCATAAAAAAATGATAAGTGTGCGTTTAAAAATTTTGCCAAGCACTGCACCGGTAGTCATTTCACTCCAGCGGCGCATAACAAAACTCATGGCATTGCCCACCGCAAACATGAAAGACGGAAATACAAGGTCTGTGGGCGTGAAACCGTTCCAGTGCGCATGTTCAAGCGGTGCAAAAGTAGTTGCGCCGTTGCCCGGCGTGTTCACAATAATCATCAGGCAAATGGTCATGCCCCTGAAAACATCCAGCGCAAGGAAACGCTGTTTCGCAATTGGTTGCATCTAAATAAGCATTAATTGGTAATGAATAAAGCAGCAGGAATATTACTGCGTTAAAGATAGTTGTTTGACAACATCAACAATTATTTTAAAAGAATTTTTTAAAGATATTGATAAGAATAGTAAGCACGATGCTGATGATGACCATGGTAACAACAGGAAAATAAAAACGGAAATTTTCTCTTTCAATGCGAATATCGCCGGGCAGTTTCCCAAGCCAGTTCAGCTTATTGTAAAAGAAATAAACAAGCACGCCAATGATCACGATTATAACGCCTGCAACAATTATCCATTTACCTGTTTGCGGATTCATAATACAAAGTTCAGTTATTCATTTATAAATTTACCCATGTTAAAGCTTCCTTATGTTTAAAAAGAAATGGTTTAAAATCCTGCTTATTGTTTTTATAATTCTTGTAATCGTTTACCAGTTTGGCCCGCATCCTGCAACGCCGGTTTATTCAAAAACATTGCCGGCAGTTCCATCTGATACCGCAGCACTTGAACAGTATATTGCCAGCAATGAAGCGCAGCATAAAATTAAACCCGGTAATGAAGCAAGGATCGTTTGGTTTGATCCGGCCAAAACAAAAACAGCATATGCCATTGTTTACCTGCATGGTTTTTCTGCAAGCGAAGAAGAAGGCCGGCCCATTCATACCAATATTGCAAAAGAATTCGGCTGCAATTTATATTTAAGCCGTTTGGCAGAGCATGGCATTGATACAACACAACCTATGATAAACCTTACGCCTGAAAAATTATGGGAAAGCGCCAAACAGGCGCTGGGGATTGGCAAACAGATTGGTAACAAAGTAATTTTAATGAGCACTTCCACCGGTGGCACGCTGGCTTTAAAATTAGCTGCCGATTATCCAGACGATGTGTATGCGCTGGTAATGATGTCGCCCAACATTGCCATCTTCGATAGCCGGTCTTTTCTTTTAAACAATCATTGGGGTTTGCAGATTGCACGTGCATTAACAGGCAGCCATTATGTAATGGCAAAAGATACAAGCGCTGTTTATAAGCAATACTGGTACCAGCAATATCCGTTGGAAGCAGCAACACAATTGCAGGAGATGATTGAAACCACCATGCATAAATCAACTTTTGAAAAAGTAAAACAGCCTGTGTTAATGCTGTATTATTACAAGGATGCTGTGCACCAGGATAGTGTTGTAAGCGTGCCCGCCATGCTGAAGATGTTTGATGAATTAGGCTCTGATAAGAAAATAAAAGTGCCAATGCCGAATGTGGGCAACCATGTAATGGGCAGTTATATAAAATCGAAAGATTTACTGGATGTACAGCAGGCCATTGAAAAATTTATGGAAGGAACGCTGGGGATGAAGAAGGAGGAATAACTGAAAGAGCCTTGTGCTGTTTCTTGTTGTTCTTTTGAATTATTTCGTTGGTGAAGAACACCAACAAAGGAAAAAGATGGTATAGAAGTTTATAAAATTTGAATAGCAGAAGTGAATACTACCATTGATTCGCCAATTTATTTGATTATTTTTGATGTTGCAATTTAAACTTCAGCTTATGCTCAGTATCCGGCGAGTTGTTCAATATGTTACCGACGATGATATTGATATTGAAACCCTAAAACAATATTTTGAGAAGTCTTTAGAAAATTTAAAAAACTTAAATAAAAGAAGTATTCGCATTACTCAATTCATATTAATGCTAATAGTTCTATATTTTTTTCGTAAAAACTTTACCCATATAAAGTTATTTGAAATAGATTTTGATGTAAAATTATTAAGATTACTTACGCCTACTTTGATAAGCTATTTACTATTTGAATGGCTAATGATAGCTAAAAGACGAAGAGATTTAATTTTTGGAATACAGCAGTTGAGTTATAGATTGTTTAAAATAAAACCTAATGATGAGGAAAGACTATTTCCCGGATTTAATCCAAATACTCTTAACATAATGCCTTATTCATTCATGTGCGAAGTGTTATCAATTTCTGATAAAAGCGGCGTTAATAGGCGTATATATAAGGTAACAATAAAATTAATTTTTGTCTTGTTGATAATCATCATGGGAACTTCTTTTTATGAATACTGGAATATATATGATTTTAAACTCTGTTTTGTATGGCCCACATCTAATGAAATATTTATTGAAACTTTTAGTTTTTACGCAACTCTTTTAGTAACACTGCTTTTCACTGGATGGGTTATATTTTATTATTATTTAGAATTCAAGAATATAAAAGAAATCAGAATTGCCAAGAATTAGTTTTTCCCCTATCGGTTGGTGTCTCACCAACCGAAATATAATAAATAGGTAGAGGGCATATTTCCTCAGCTCGGCGAAGTTTCCGCCTTTGTTGGTGTTCTTCACCAGCTCAGTGAAACGTTCGGGTGTCTCGGCGAAGTTTACAACTTCGCCGCTTCTATTTTAAAGTTTGCAACTTTTATTAAGCAATGCAATAACGAAGTTTTTAAACTTCAGTATAATACAAGCGAAGTTGCAAACTTCGCTTAGACTTCAAACAATCTTTCCCGCAACCTCTTTTTTTGCTGTTCTCAAAAATTAATTACATTTAGTGTGATAAAAAACCATTTTTCCCACTCTTAAAATCAATCACTATGCCTTCAGGAAATTTAAATGTGCTTCCTATTCCGGATGAAGTAATTACCAACGTAAACAACCTGTTACAGCAAATTGAAGCGGCCCTGCAGCCTTACATTGTTACGCTTACTGATGAGGAGCGCAAAACAATAGCCAAGGTGAGCGACAAAACCGTTGCCTTTGTAACCAAGGTAAACGATTACAGCACCACCAACCCGCAGTTTGTGCCCGCATTTATGAGCGCAGCAGACCTCGCCACCGATGTGGAAAATTACCAAAAGCTGAACCCCGTTTTACGCATGGTGCAGCAGCTTGCCGACCAGGTAAGCGATACCGCAATGGTTGCAGGCAGCGAAGCGTATATAGCATCGCTTATGTATTACGGTTCTGTAAAGTCGGCCGATAAAAACAAGGTGGCCGATGCGCGGGCCATTTACGAAGATTTAAGCAAGCGTTTTCCCGGCAGGCCGAAAAAAGAAAAGCCATTAACAGCTTAAAACAAACAAAATACCGCCGGTAAGGCGGTTTTTTATTGCCCCAATAACCAAAAAAACAGGCTTTTATAGCTTCTTAAGTACTTTTTAGTACTTCCCCGGTACAAAAAAGTACTTCCGTGATACTTTTTTCTATAAAATAAGGTGTAAAAGGTGGTGAATAAGTACAAAAAAAATCTACAGCAGCCGTAAAAGTTAATCGCTTACCATCTTTTTGTATAAAATAAGGTATAACTGGTTGTAAACAGGTACAAAAAGAACCAGGCAAGCCTGGAGAGGCCAATGTAAACCAAAAAATTACCAGCTCAGTGAAGTGTTCGGGTGTCTCGGCGAAGTTTGCAACTTCGCCGCTTCTATTTTAAAGTTTGCAACTTTTATTAAGCAATGCAATAAACGAAGTTTTTAAACTTCAGTATAATACAAGCGAAGTTGCAAACTTCGCTTAGCCTTCAAACAATATTTCCCGCATCTCTTTTCTTATTGTTTTAAAAATTGAAATCTCTTAGCTTTCAACCGGCCTGCATTTCAGGAGATGCCTCGTTTCCCCGGCATGACGATGCAAGTCCCTGTTCAATTCGCAAACATCTTCATCATCAAAATGCTTATCCCGAACTCATGTTGTATCCTTACGGTTGTTTTCAAAAACTTTCAACGCATCGTACACTTAGGTGAGATGATGCCGGGCAATCGAAATCTATATAAAAAATTACCCCGCAAAAATGCGGGGCAACCTAACAAAACTTATATAAAACCAGTTTTCTAAATATCAATCTTCGCATACCGGGCATGGCTTTCAATAAAGCTGCGGCGCGGCGCCACTTCATCACCCATCAGCATGCTGAACACTTCATCAGCATTGGCCAGGCTTTCAATGGTTACCTTTTTTAAGGTGCGTCTTGCGGGGTCCATGGTTGTTTCCCATAACTGCTCTGCATTCATTTCACCCAAACCTTTGTAGCGCTGTACATGCACACTATCTTCTTTGCCGTTGCTTAATTTCTCCACCCATATTTTCCGCTGCTCTTCATCAAAAGCATATTCCTGCTCTTTTCCTTTTTTAACAAGATAAAGCGGCGGCTGGGCAATATAAACGTAACCCTGCTCCACCAGTTCTTTCATATAACGGAAAATAAATGTGAGGATCAACGTTGCAATATGGGAGCCATCCACATCGGCATCGGTCATAATAATGAGTTTATGATAGCGAAGCTTCGCCAGGTTCAACGCTTTAGGGTCTTCCGGCGTACCAATGGTTACACCCATTGCCGTAAAGATGTTGCGTATTTCCTCATTCTCATAAATCTTATGCTCCATGGCTTTTTCCACGTTTAATATCTTGCCGCGCAAAGGCAAAATTGCCTGGAAGGTTCTGTCGCGGCCCTGCTTGGCTGTGCCGCCGGCACTATCGCCCTCCACGAGGTAAAGCTCACATTTTTCAGGATCACGGCTGCTGCAATCGGCCAGTTTGCCTGGTAATCCGCTGCCGCTTAAAACCGTTTTACGCTGCACCAGTTCACGGGCTTTACGGGCAGCCACACGGGCCTGCGCCGCTAATATAACTTTGCTCACAATATTTTTGGCTTCCCTCGGGTTTTCTTCAAGATAAGCCTCCAGCGCCCTTGCTACCGTTGTTTGAACAATGCCGCTTACTTCGCTGTTGCCCAGCTTGGTTTTAGTCTGGCCTTCAAACTGAGGTTCCGGTACTTTTACAGAAACGATAGCGCTTAAGCCTTCGCGAAAATCATCGCTTTCCACTTCCACTTTTGCCTTTTCAAACAAACCGTTCTTATCGCCGTAGGTTTTAAACACGCGGGTTATAGCTGTACGAAAACCCGAAACGTGCGTTCCCCCTTCAATGGTATTTATGTTGTTTACATAAGAAAAGATATGTTCTTTAAAATCGTCGTTGTAAGTAAGCGCCACATCCACCGCCACATTACTGGCTTCATCAAAACCTTCCACATACAATGTTTTTGGCAAAAGTGAATTGCGTTTGCCATTGCGGTCGAGCATTTCCACAAACTCCACAATGCCGCCTTCGCTGTAAAAAGTTTTTGAATACGTGTTGCCATTCTCATCGCGTTCGCGCAGGTCATTTAAAACAATGTTGATGCGTTTATTCAAATAACCCAATTCCCGCAGGCGGCCTTCCAGGATGTCCCTGTTATAAACAGTAGCCTGAAATATTGTTCCGTCAGGCCAGAAATGGGTACGTGTACCCGTTTTATCCGATTCGCCAATTTCTCTTACGGCATATTGAGGAATACCGGTATGATATTCCTGTTCGTATATTTTACCATTCCTTTCAACGGTAACATGCAGTTTGGTACTTAAAGCGTTTACACAGCTTACCCCCACGCCGTGCAAACCGCCCGAAACCTTATAAGTGTCTTTATTGAATTTACCACCCGCGTGCAATACCGTCATTACCACTTCAAGCGCACTGCGTTTTTCCTTGGCCATAATGCCTGTGGGAATACCACGCCCATCATCCTGCACACTTATGCTGTTATCTTCATGGATGGTTACAACAATATTCTTACAATAACCGGCCAGCGCCTCATCAATGGAATTATCCACTACTTCATATACCAGGTGGTGCAAACCTTTTACGCCTACAT